>CALKUW010000194.1 GCA_937996585.1 uncultured Flavobacteriales bacterium | reverse complement strand
GACCCGAGCAACATCAGGACGTCGCCCACGTTGACCATGCCGTCGCCATTGAGGTCTTCCGGTCCTGTGGTGACGTCGCCAAATGCGGCCAGCATCACCAACACTTCTGAAGTGCCGATCACGCCGTCTTGATTGAAATCCGCCCCGTCTGGACAAGGGGTCAGGGGTTCACAAGGGGTGTCTGCACCGGGTGTGGAGAAGGTGAGTCCGAAGGCTTGTTCGAATTGGGTGGGCTCCCCATCAAAGTGGGTGCGGATTTCGAGGTTCAGTTGACCGCAGAGACCCGATTGGCCGAGCGTGGTGAACTGTCCGAGCAACTTCAGGTTGGGTGCTGTTGGCGATTCTATGGGTGTGTCGATGTAGTCATAGACGAGCCAACCGTCCCCCATGTTGGCATCGAATTGCATGTTGCCGTCATCCATGTCGTCCATGAAATCGGATGTGCTGCCGAGGGGCTGGTAGTATGGAAAGTCTTCCCCAGGTGCATGGTTCAAGGTCCACCAGGATGCGTGTTCGTAGGTCGGAAAAGAGGGAAACAGAAGCGGTGAGATTTGATCAGCGAAATGAGTGCCCGAGGGCACGGTTTGCAATGACGAGAAGAACAAGCCGTCGGGGGCGTTGAGCGTCAAAGGGAATGCTGAATTGCCCCAAACGCCGACAACGGTGACCTCTGGATGGCTGACTACAGCGTAGAGCTCGTAGGTGATGGCGCCTGCAGGGATTGTGTCGGCGCCGTCGGAGAGACCCTGTGTCAGGGTGTCGACAGGCTCGATGAGGAGGCCCAGAATGATTCCCGTTGTGTCTTCGACCTCGGTTTGCGGGCATTGGGTGCCAAGGTGGCGAGAGAGCATGAGCGCATCTTCGAAATCCCGGAATCCGTTGTCGTTGAAGTCGTAGTCTGTATTGCCGTCGACCCCGTAATCCAGCATGAAGAACAGAAGTTCATTGGCGGCGGTCACTCCATCGCCATCCAAGTCGTAGGGACAATCGTCTTGGGCCGTCATGCCGGCAACCAAGGTCATCATGAGAATAGAGCACATCACACCCTTCAGGATGCGCGCTGCGAGGAGGTGGATGGAATGGCACATACTGGCTCGGGTCATGTTCAAGACGTTAGAATCCCGGTATGGTTGCCGGCTTACCCCTGAAGGACGACCGTGATGCGGTCGCAATCGCCGCCGATGGGTGGGGCGAATTTGGTGATCTCCACCTCGATGCGGTCGATGGCCTTGGTGAGGGGGAGCTCGGCGCGCAGGGCTTTGAGGATGCGACCGCCGACGTGCTCGACGAGCTTGGAGCGGATGGCCATTTCGCGGGCGCAAATGCGGTGGACGTCCACGTAGTCCACGGTCTGGGTGAGGTCGTCGGATTCGGCGCTGGGGGTCAGGTCGACCCAGATGCGCACGTCCACCAAGTATTCCTGGCCGATGATGGCCTCTTCTTCCATGCAGCCGTGGTGGGCGTAGAACCGTTGTCCAAGGACGTCGATGCGGTGTCCGGTCATGCTTCGGCGCGTTGCTGGGCGATGCGTGCCACGCCCTGGGACAGGCGGTCGAGGGTGGCTTCCTTTCCGAGGAAGGCGGCAAAGGCAAACATGGACGGGCCGCCGCCTTCGCCGGTCAGGGCGATGCGGAAGGGCAGCAGAACCTGGCCGAAACCGAGTTCCTTGCGCTCGAGGAAGGCCTTGAAGGCGGCTTCGATGGGGTCGGCCTCGAAGGGGGCTACAGCGCGGAGTTCGTCCGCGAGCTCTTCGAGGATGCCGTTGGTGTCGTCCTTCCAACGCTTCTTCAGCATCTTTTCCGGGAAGGCAGTGGGGGCGGTGTGCAGCCAGGTGGCAGCCTTGAGGTCGTCGAGGAAGACGATGCGCTCCAGCATCATGTCGAGCACGGCCGCAGTCTGGTCGGCGGTGAAGTCTACGCCCTCGCCGGCAAAGAGGGCCTGTGCGGCGGGCACGAGGTCGGCCACCGGGGTGGAGCGGAGGTGCTGCTCGTTGAACCACTTCGCCTTGTCCGGATTGAACCGGGCCCCGCTTTTGATCACACGGTCGAGATCGAAGGCATCCGCGGCCTCTTCCAGCGAGAACATCTCCAGCTCGGTGCCGGGGTTCCATCCGAGGAGGAGGAGCATGTTCATGAAGGCCCCTGGCAGGTAGCCGGATTCGCGGTAGCCGCTGCTTTCGTTGCCGGTGGCGGGGTCGATCCAGCGGAGCGGGAAGACGGGGAAGCCGCCCTTGTCGCCGTCGCGCTTGGACAGCTTGCCGTTGCCGGTCGGCTTGAGAATCAGGGGCAGGTGGGCAAACGTTGGGGGTGTCCAGCCGAAGGCGCGGTAAAGCAGCTGGTGCAGGGGCGCACTCGGGAGCCATTCCTCACCGCGGATGACGTGGCTGATTTCCATGAAATGGTCGTCCACCACGTTGGCGAGGTGGTAGGTTGGCAGGCCGTCGGCCTTCATCAGCACCTTGTCGTCCAGGACGCTCGACTGAAAGCCCACGCTCCCGCGAATCGCATCCTCAAACCGCACCTCTTCCGTCGCGTCCGGCGTCTTGAACCTCACCACGAACGGAGCACCCGACGCCTTCAACGCCGCAACCTCATCGGCACCCATCGTCAACGAATTGCGCAATTGACCTCGGGTCGTCGCGTCGTATTGGAACACGTCGGGCTCGGCGGCTTTGCGCAGCGCGTCCAATTCCTCGGGCGTGTCAAACGCTTCGTACGCCAGTCCTTTGTCCAGCAATTCCTGAA
>CALKUW010000193.1 GCA_937996585.1 uncultured Flavobacteriales bacterium | reverse complement strand
CTGCGATTGCTTCGGCAACCAGCTCGACGTCTGTGGCGTCTGCGGCGGCAATGGCACCGACAGCGATGCGGACGGCATCTGTGACAGCAGCGACAACTGCACCGACGTGACGGCCTGCAACTACAACGACCCGGCGAATGGACCGTGCGCGGCTGTCGACGAATGCGGTGTGTGTGGCGGTGGCGGCATCCCTGCAGGGGACTGCGATTGTGCCGGCAACCAGCTCGACGCCCTGGGCGTGTGTGGTGGTGTGTGTGCGGCCGATGCGGACGGGGACGGCATCTGTGACGATGCGGACAACTGCACCGACCTGTCGGCATGCAACTACGCCGACCCGTCCAATGTGGCCTGTGCCCAACTCGATGAGTGCGGTGTCTGCGGTGGAAGCGGCATCCCGGCCGGCGACTGCGATTGCTTTGGCAACCAGCTCGACGCCTGCGGCACATGCGGTGGAACCGGTGTGGACACGGACGGCGACGGCTTCTGTGACACCGTGGACAACTGCAGTGACCTCACGGCCTGCAACTATGCCGATCCGGCCAACCTGTCCTGCGAAACGCTCGACGAGTGTGGTGTCTGTGGCGGCAGCGGAATCCCGGCCGGCGACTGCGACTGTGACGGCAATGTCGAGGACGCCTGTGGTGTCTGCGGCGGCAACGGCAAGGACGATGACGCCGATGGCATCTGTGATGATATCGACGCCTGTACGGATCTCACCGCGTGCAACTATGACGATGTGACCAACGGTCCGTGTCAATACGTGGACGAGTGCGGAATCTGTGGAGGATGCGGAATTGCGCCTGGCGCCTGCGATTGCGAAGGCACCCTGCCGGATGCCCTGGGCAACTGCGGCGGCGGATGCGCTGCGGATGCGGATGGAGACGGCATCTGTGACGACATCGACAACTGTACGGACCTCTCGGCCTGCAACTACGCCGATCCTGCCAACGGCAGCTGCGCGGTGTACGACGAATGCGGCATATGTGGTGGATCCGGCATCCCGGCCGGCGACTGTGACTGTGACGGTAACCAGCTCGACGCCTGCGGCGTGTGTGGTGGAACCGGCACGGACGTGGACGGCGATGGCATCTGTGACGACCTCGACAACTGCACCGATATCACCGCCTGCAACTACGGCGATTCGGCCAACGGCACCTGCCTGCAGCTTGACGAGTGCGGCGTGTGCGGCGGCAGCGGCATCCCGGCTGGGGACTGCGACTGCGACGGCAACGTGGAGGACGCCTGTGGCGTGTGCGGCGGCAACGGAACGGACACCGACGCCGACGGCATCTGCGACAGCGCGGACAACTGTACCGATGTGACGGCTTGTAACTACGACGACCCGGCCAACGGACCCTGCGCAGCAGTGGACGAGTGCGGTGTCTGTGGTGGTTCGGGCATCCCGGCCGGCGACTGTGACTGCAGCGGCAACCAGCTTGACGCCCTTGGCGTCTGCGGTGGAAGTTGTGCGGCCGACTCGGACGGTGACGGTATCTGTGACGATGCCGACAACTGCACGGACCTGACGGCCTGCAACTATGCCGACCCAGCCAACGAGGCCTGTGCCCAGCTCGATGAGTGCGGTGTCTGCGGCGGCTCCGGCATCCCGACCGGCGACTGCGACTGCGATGGCAATCAGCTCGATGCCTGCGGCGTGTGTGGTGGATCCGGAACTGATGTGGACGGCGATGGCATCTGCGATGACCTCGACAATTGTACCGACATCACCGCCTGCAACTACGCGGATCCGAACAACGGTGCCTGCGCCGTGGTCGATGAGTGCGGTGTCTGTGGCGGCGGCGGCATCCCGGCCGGCGACTGCGATTGCTTCGGCAACGTCGAGGACGCCTGCGGCGTCTGTGGCGGCAACGGAACCGATGCCGATGCGGATGGCATCTGCGACAATGCGGACAACTGTACCGACCAAACGGCCTGCAACTTCACGGATCCCGCGAACGACCCCTGTCTGTATGCCGACGAGTGCGGTGTCTGCGGAGGGTGTGGCATAGGAGCCGGCTTCTGTGACTGCGATGGCAATGTGGTCGATGCGCTGGGCGTGTGTGGTGGCGATTGCGCTGCCGATGCGGACGGAGACGGTATCTGTGACGACGTCGACAACTGCACCGACGTCACGGCATGCAACTATGACGATCCGACCAACGGGGCTTGCACCGTGGTGGATGAGTGTGGCGTCTGCGGTGGCGGCGGCATCCCGGCCGGCGACTGTGACTGCGATGGCAACCAGCTCGACGCCATCGGCGTTTGTGGCGGAACCTGCCTCGAGGACACCGATGGTGATGGCGTCTGCGATACCGAAGAGGTGCCGGGATGTACAAACCCGCTGGCGATCAACTACGATCCGACCGCGACCGACGACGACGGCTCCTGTGCGTTCGACAGCGACAGCTTCTTGGGCCTCTTCGCGGAGCCTTATGAAGTCAACAGCATTGCAACCGGTGTTGTGACCTGGCGGATCTATGCGTCGTTCGCCAACCCGACCGACCAACTCGTTTCGGTGTTCGGCGATGCCGAATCACCGCTCGAATTGAGCACGACCACCAGCTTCCACCAGGAGGCGCTTGGTGGGGCCACGGCACAGAGCATCAACCCACTGCTCTTCCAGGACTTCCCGACGTTGGAATACGACTCCTGGCTCACCATCGGGTCGGAGGACAACTCGGGCACGCCTACACAGACTGTGGGCCTCAGCACGGGCGACTTCGAACTCGGAGGCGACCTGCTGTCGGATCCGCTGAACGGAGGAAGCTGGTTCATCCCGCCGAACTCGGAGGCCACGGCATACCCGGATTCCGAGGGCAAGGTCCTCGTGGCACAGGTGACCACTTCCGGAACTGTGACCTTCTATGGCAACATCCTCTACCGCACGGCGGATGGCGTGAGTCCGGTGGTCCGCGACCTGACGCTGGTCTTCCCGAACAACTGCCCCTCCGACCTCAACTCGGACGGCATCGTGAACATCAACGACCTGCTCATCGTCCTATCGGATTATGGCTGCATCGGCGCCGGTTGTCCGGGCGATGCCGATGGAGATGCCGTGGTGGGCATCGGGGACATCCTCGAGATCCTCGCCTTCTACGGCATGAGCTGCTATTGAGGGTGATCAACCATCACCCATTTGGTTCGGAGGCCTGCCCCATCGGGGTGGGCCTCCTCGCTTTTCAGGCCCCCAATCCGTGCCCGAATGCGCTGACATTTGTCACCGGTATGCGGAATCCCTTGGTTGGGGATTAGCTTGTATCCGCATGAGAATCACCGCCTTCTTGTTCCTTTCGTTCCTGTTGTCGCACGCACTTCAGGCCCAGGAATCCGTCACCCCGGCCATTTTCCTCCAACCCGAAACGCTGGCACCCGGGATGCTGCCGACCGCTCGTCCCGATGCGACGCGGGGCTTCAAACTGGATGCCGCTGCCTTTGCTTCCTTTAGGTCCGATGCGCCGGAACGGTTCACCTGGGAAGTTCCCTTTCCGGATGGATCCACCCGTACCCTTCGATTCAATCGGTTCGAAAACCTGTCGGATGCCCTCGAGATCGCAGTGACCGACGGCGATGGTTTCCATGCAGTCGATGTTGCGCCCAGGCTCATCACCTATGAGCTCGAGGGCCACGGACAGAACGGGTCGCTCATTCTGATGCACGACCACGCCCTCGCCAGCCTTTCCATGGCGGATGGGCGTTGGGAAATGAACCACCGTGGCGATGGCTTCCACGCCCTCTTCCCCGTCTCCGAATCCACCGATGACCGCATCTTCACCTGTGGGGTCGAGGATGCGGCTCAATTGCCCGACGTCGCTCCGGATGCCGGATCCATGCGCAGTTCCGCCATCCTCGAATGCGTGGAGGTGGGCCTGGAAATCGACCAATTCACCTACAACGCCCTCGGCTCGGATGTGACCGATGCCGTCGACTGGGCCCTCGCCATCCTGGCGTCGGTGGACCAGATCTACCGCAATGAACTCAACGACCTCGTCACGCTCGAGGCCCGCTTCATCCACGTGTGGGGCTCTCCGGACCCCTACGCTTCCGTGGTCAATGACGGGGGCGGACTCCTCGGCGCGTTCAATTCGGAATGGAACAACAACCCGAACTTCAATGCCATCCCCCTTGACCTGAAGCACTTCCTCACGATGCGCACCAACATCGGTACGGGGGGCATCGCCTACCTCAATGGATTGTGCAACAGCTTCAATGCCGGCGTCAGCGGCAACCTCTCGAGCACCACGAGCTACAACATCAATACCTACGCCTGGAACCTCGACGTGGTGTCCCACGAAATCGGACACAATTGCGGCGCGAACCACACCCATTGGTGCGGCTGGCCGGGCGGACCGATCGACAACTGCGGCAGCTACGAGGGCGACTGCACGGGCTACACCGACAACCCCACCGGGCAACTCGGCACGATCATGAGCTATTGCCATGCCATTGCCGGCGGCAGCAAGACGCTCACCTTCCACCCCACCGTGGAGAACAACGCCCTCATCCCGACCTTCAACGGCGCCAGCTGCATCGGTACCTGCGGCGACCAGGTCATCACAAGTACCAACCTCTTCTGCGGTGACAATACGGCGTGCAACTACACGCCCGGTGACCCCAACAACGATGGGTGCATCTACCCCGACGACTGCTCGGAATGCGGTCCCGACGGCGGTCTCATCGGAGGGTTGGCACTGGACGGCATCAGCGCCACCCTCGCGGGAACCGGTGTCCAGAACACCGTATTCGATGGAAATGGCTCGGCCCTGGGCCTCAACATCACCCTGGTCTTCAACAATGCGCAAAGCGGCAGCTCCTGGCCGGGCGACATGCTCCTCGGGCTGTGCGCACCGAATGGAGACTGCATCGAAATCGGAGGCTATGACTACTCGTTGGGTTACACCTATGCGGGCTCCTGGCCCGGGGATTGGAACGTGACCGCGCCCGGGACCTACACGGCATCCGTGGATTTCACGGGGACGCCGCTCTCCGGCGACGGGGATTGGACGCTTCAGATCGTCAATGGATGGAACAGTTCGGGCATCGTCAATTACACGGTAGATGTGGAACTGCCGGGACTGTGTGCCGCCCCTACAGACGTGCCCGGTTGCACCGATGCTGCCGCCTGCAATTACGATGCCTCAGCCACACTTGATGATGGCAGCTGCCTCTACGATGACGCCATCGGTGTCTGCGGGGGCGATTGCACTGCGGACGTCAACAACAACGGCATCTGCGACGACAGCGAATCCTGCGGGGCGGATGCGTGTGGTGAAGGCACCTACTTCGACGTTTCCACGGGCCTGTGCCTGACCCTGCAGATGCTCTGCCCCGGTGACGTCGATTTCGACGGCATCGTGACCGTGACGGATATCCTGAACACGCTCGGGGAATTCGGAGTCACCTGCACCCCACCGCCACCGGCCCCGTCCGCCTGCGGCACCATCATGTGCTGCGGGGAGGATGCCTGCGGCACGGGAACGGTCTGGAATGCCGCGGTCGCACAGTGCACATCGAATCTGCTCGAATGCCCGGGTGACCTCGACCTCGATGGCATCGTGACCGTGACGGATGTCCTCGGGGTGCTGGCCAGCTTCGGCCTGGCCTGCGATTAAATGGCCTGACCCGAACGGGCGGCCAGCATGGGGACGAAGGCAAACGTCCCGTGCGTGCGCTTGGTGAAGGTCTCCGCATCGACCCGCTGCACCTCGGTCATGACCTGCTTTCCCTCCCCGGCAGCGGGATCATCGAGTGGAATGATGAGCTTGCCCCCCTCTGCCAATTGGCCCAGCAGCGCTTCGGGAATGAAAGGGGCACCGCACGTGACGAGAATCCCATCGAACGGGGCGAAAGCCTGCTTGCCCTTGTACCCGTCGCCGTAGTAGCAATGCGCCCGGTAGCCGAGGCGCTTGAGGAAGGGCGTCGTCTTGTCGTACAGTGACTTCTGCCGTTCGATGCTGTGCACCTTGAAGCCCATCGCGACCAGGACGGCGCATTGGTAGCCGCTCCCAGTCCCGATTTCGAGCACCTTGGCGCCCGGAGCGAGGCCCAGCAATTCCGTCTGCCGGGCCACAGTATAGGGGTGGCTGATGGTCTGCCCTGCTCCGATGCGGAAGGCCTTGTTCTCGTATGCGAAATGGACAAAGGCGTCGTCCATGAAATGGTGGCGGGGCACCCGCTCCATCGCCTCCAGGACACGCTCATCGGCGATGCCCATGTCGCGCAGCTTACCCAGCAGTTCGCGGCGCAGGCCTTTATGGCGATAGGTGTCGGACAGGTTGGCGGCTGGGGTGGACATGGACCCACCAAAATACCCCCGGCGGCCACCGGGATTCGGTGTGGAAATCACGCCTTGCCAACATGGGGTCTGTGGGAAGCGCCTCGGGTACCTTCGTTCGTCCATGTCCTCTCCCTTGCGCATCGGCCTGATCGGTGCCGGCCACCTCGGCCGGATTCACCTGCGTTGCCTGCAGGGGCTGGCCGACAAGTGGGAAACAGTGGGCTTTCACGACCCCGACCCCGCAGCGGTCGCGCAGGTTGCGGACATCGCAACCAATGAAGGATGGCCGCACGTCCCTCAGGCGTTTGAAGACGTGGCGGCGTTGATCGCAGCCGTGGATGCCGTGGCCATCGTCACCCCCACGCCGACCCATGCGGCCATCGCGCAGCAGGCGCTGGCAGCCGGGAAGCATTGCTTCATCGAGAAACCCGTTACCACGACCCTCGAGGAGGCGGAATCGCTGCTACGGTTGCGTGACGAAGTCGGATCCGTGGTGCAAGTGGGGCATGTCGAGCGGTTCAACCCCGCCTTTGATGCGTCCCGGTCCCACATGCAATCGCCGCGCTTCATCGAGGCGCACCGGCTCGCCCCCTTCAATCCGCGCGGCCTCGATGTGCCGGTCGTCCTGGACCTCATGATCCACGACATCGACCTGGCCCTCCATGTACTCGAGGGCGACGTGGTTCGTGTGGCCGCCAATGGGGTGCCCGTCGTGGGGGACAGCGTCGACATCGCCAATGCCCGGCTCGAATTCTCGTCGGGTGCCGTGGCCAACCTCACGGCCAGCCGCGTCAGCGTGAACCCCATGCGCAAGGTGCGCCTCTTCCAGCAGGACGCCTACCTGTCGGTCGACCTGCTCAACCGCAGCGCCCAGGTCATGCGCCTCGAAGACGTGGAT
>CALKUW010000192.1 GCA_937996585.1 uncultured Flavobacteriales bacterium | reverse complement strand
CACCAACGACCGCGTCATCCGCCTGTCGGATGTGATGCTCTTCCACGCTGAAGCCTGCGTCAACACCGGCCGCTTCACGGAAGCCAACGACGCCGTCAACGCCGTGCGCGACCGCGCCCGTGGTGAGTCCTGGTGTGCTGGCACGCCCGAAGGAGCCGCTCCTTGCGCTTCCCTGCCGTTGTACGGTGGACCACACTTCCCGCCGGCCGGTGGGCAGCCCGTCATCAATCCGGACGTGACCCTCGAAGACATCTGGCACGAGCGCCGGGTGGAGCTCGCCCTCGAAGGGCACCGCTTCTTCGACCTCGTCCGCCAGGGCCGTGCAGCCGAAGTGATGCAAGCTCACCTCGACGAGCATTTCCCCGGTGCCGGTTACAGCTTCACCGCCGGCGTCAACGAACTCTTCCCCATCCCCAGCAATGAGATCACCCTCAGCGGTGGACTCATCACCCAAAACCCCGGATACTGATGCGTTTTCATCATTTCCTCCCCCTGGCGATCCTCATCGCCGCCGTCGGATGCCAACCCATTGAAGAGGAAGGCATCGACCTGCCCGGCGCCCCCAGCGCCTCCTTTGAGTGGGAATACCTCTACGTCGACACGGCCGCCGTGCCCTACGTCGACTCCAACCGCGTTGTCTTCACATCGCTGGCCGGTGACGGCTTCCTCCACTTCTGGGACTTCGGAAACAACCTGACCAGCAACGCCGTCCAAGACACCACCTTCTATCCCCAATCGGGCGATTACGAGGTCACCTACTCCGTCTACGGGGCCGGTGGATCGGGTGTGGCCACGCAGAACGTCCCCATCGCCAACACGGTGGAGCTCCCCTGTGAAGGCACCCTCGCCTTGCTGACCGGATGCGACAACCAGAAGACGTGGATCTTCTCCGGCGAGGCCGGAGCCATCTCGGTGGGGCCGCAGCCCGGGAGCAGTGAGTGGTACAGCAGCCCGCTGGCTGGACTCGTCCCAGAACAGTACGACGACAGCTACCAGTTCACGACCGACGGAGAGTACTTCTATGACAACAACGGCGGCACCGTGAACCCGTACGAGGGCTACGTGGTGACCGAATTGGCCGTGCCAGACACCCTCTCCTACCTGCTCTTCGACGGAGCCGGTCTGAATGGGGAGGACCAGATCTACCTGCCCCAGGATGAATTCGGCTTCTGCTGGTTCATGGGCGTGTGGGATGCGGGTCCCACCTTCGACATCATTGAACTCACCGAGGACCGCCTCGTGGTATCCGCTCCGATCCAACTCGGAGACTGCACCAACGGGGAAGGCTACTTCACCCTGTACTTCGCCGCACAATGACCCTTCGCCCGCTGATCTTTCCCGTGGCCTCCATCCTCCTCTTCTCCGCCTGTGGAGGGGGCGAGGAACAGACGCCCGCCGAGTTCCGGTTCTCCAACGACCGGACCGCCTTCGAAAACGAGGCCAACTCCGTCTTCTCCTTCGATGTGAGAATCGACGAGGCCAAGACCGAAGAGGTGCGCGTCCAGTATGCCACCGTGGACGGATCCGCGATCGCGGGCGAAGACTACATCTCCACTTCGGGTACGCTCACGTTCGCCCCGGGTGAAACGAAGAAGTCCATCGAGGTGGAGATCATTGTCGACGAGTGGCTGGAGCCGGACGAGAACTTCATTGTGGCCCTGAGCGCGCCGGAAGGCGGCTACCTCCGGGACAACATCCAGGAGGCCGTCGGCACCATCCGCAACGACGACACGAGCATCCAGATCAGCGATGCGGGCTACAGCACGCCGGACACCTACCCCGGCATGACGTTGGTCTGGGGCGACGAGTTCGACACCCCCGGTGCACCGGATCCGTCCAAGTGGACCTACGATCTGGGCAACGGCAACTGGGGATGGGGCAACAACGAGCTCCAGAACTACACCAACAGCCCGGAGAACGTGGAGGTGACCGATGGGCGCCTGTTCATCTTCGCCCGCAACGAAGGCGGCTACACCTCAGCGCGCTTGAAGTCACAGGGCCTGTTCGACTTCCAATACGGTCGCGTGGACATCCGCGCCATGTTGCCCATCGGGCAAGGCATCTGGCCCGCCCTCTGGATGCTCGGATCGGACATCACCACCGAAGGGTGGCCGGCCTGCGGTGAGATCGACATCATGGAACTTGTCGGGCACCAGCCGCGCCTCATCCATGGTACCGTGCACTGGGGTCCGGACAACGGCCAGCACCAATACTACGGCAGCACGGGACCTGCCCTCACCTTTCCGGAGACGTTCGCGGATGAATTCCACGTCTTCTCCATCGAATGGCAGGAAAACGAGGTCAAGTTCTTCCTCGACGACGTGCACTATCACACGGTCACCCCCCAGAACATGAACGGCCTCGCCTACCCCTTCAACGACGCGTTCTTCTTCATCATGAACGTGGCCGTAGGGGGCGAATGGCCGGGCAATCCGGACGACACGACCCCGTTCCCCGGCTTCATGGCCGTGGACTACATCCGGGTATTCCAGTAATCGGGCACTCAGCCCATAAAAAAGCCCCGCCTCCTATTTGGTTGCGGGGCTTTTTATTGGTTCCTACCCCACCACGGCAGACAGAAGGCCGCACTCCGTGGGGATGACCTGATAGCTGATGCCCTGTTCGTTCAGGGCCTGGAACAGCGACGTGCACTCGACTTTACGGTCAATGACGTTGTCGGCGAGCAGCAGCGTACCCTTGCCCACCAGTCCGAACGAGACCAACGCATTCCACTGCATGCCGTAGTGGCTCTTCTGGGCATCGAGGAAGACCATATCAAAGCGTCCTTGCAATTGGTTTTCGATCACCCCCATGGCCTCACCGATGTGGACCTTGACGGGCAGACCAAGCCCATCGAACAACCGCTGGGCCTGGAGACCGACCTCATCGTCCATCTCAATGGTGTGGAGCTCCCGTCCTTCAAGGGTCGCCCACCCATTGGCGAGGTGCAGCGCGGACAATCCATGGGCTGTTCCTATTTCAAGGATGCGATAAGCATCGTGAGCCGCCACCTGTGCGGCGAGCAATGGACCCGTATCCCTTCGGACGGGATTGCGCCATCCGTAGCGCCCGGTGGCATCGGAATAACTCTCTCCCTGCTTGCTCATGGCTTCGAGCCGCAGGATCTCCTGTTCCAATTTCATGTGTGTGCTGATCATGTTCATGGCGAAGTAGTATTGATGGAAACTGAATGAACGCCATTTTCCCGAGGTCCGCAATGACGGATGTCAACGGGAAAGCGGGGTTGCATGCACACACGAGTTCAGTGCATTCAAAACAAACCTTATATCATATTTGAGCCTGCCATTATCGCTCTTGAATTGAATCTTGCACCTTATCAGAGGGGTTGTTGCAAATTGAACTTGACCGATTCAAGATGCTCAACTTCAAACCCCTCCGCCTTTGCGGCCTGTTCACCTTCATCGCTGTAGTCCTTCCCCATTCCGGAATGGGGACAGTACCTGCGATGCCTGACACCACCGATGGCAACACCATCACTTACCCCTGTGGCCCCACCATCGTTTGCACACCTCCTCCAGGTGACATCCGCACCCAGACCATGGGTGGTTGGGGTACGGAATGCAAGGGGGACAACCCCGGATGCTTCCGGGACGACAACTTCAACACCGCGTTTCCGGATGGACTGACCATTGGATGCAGTGATGGGGACTCCCTGCACTTCACCTCTCCGGGCGCCATCGAGGCATTCCTTCCGTGCGGCGGAACCGGCGCTGCACTGTCATCGTCCGCGACGGATCCCTCCTGCATGGAGAACGTCTTTGCCGGGCAATTGCTGGCCGCCTCGCTCAATGCAGGCTTCGATGACACCTTCGGCGATTTCGGTGCCTCTGATTCGCTGTTGCGCAACCTCGTTTTCGCCGATACCAATTACGTCGGCTACACCATCGGTTCTTTTCTCGAAGAAGCGAACGCTGTATTCGGAGGCTGCATGGCGGGAAACCCCAGCTACTATGTGGAAGGATTGACGCAGATCAACGAAGACTTCGTTGATGGCAACCAAGCCAATGGAAACCTTCAATACCGCGACTGCGGACCGAGTACCTGCACGTGCACCGTCCTGTGTCCGGAAGATGTCACCTTGTACTGCGGCGACGACACCGGAAGTGGAACGACAGGAATGCCTTCCATCAGCGGTGACTGTTGTCTCGCAGCCAACGAAGACACCTGCGAGGTCGTCATTGATTGGTCCTATGAGGATGTGATAGGCGAGCCCGGCTGCGTGCAGACCATCACCCGTACATTCTACGCCACCCTTTCAGCGGCCTCCACCATCGACTGGGATACCAGCGACACCCTGGCCACCTGCCAGCAGACCATCACGGTGCTCGACACCCTGCCGCCCACGGTGACCATCCATTGCCCGAATGACACCACCCTGCACTCGGACGCGGACTGCATGGCCGACAGCCATCCAGAGAACACGGGCATGGCCACCGCAGACATCGAGGACCTCTGCGACCCCAATCCCGCACTGGGTGACATCACCTACACCGACCACGACACCACCTACACCGATGGAGCCGATGCGGGTTGCTACAGCTTCGTCCGGACGTGGTCCGTCTCCGGCAGCGATTGGTGCGGCCTGACCGACATGGCCAGTTGCGACCAGATCATCACGGTCGTGGACATGATTCCGCCGACCATTCACACCGAGGACATGGAGGCCACCTGCCAGGACTACGGCGACTTCGACCTCGACGATTGGGCCGCACTGGGCGGCGCCACGGCATCGGACAACTGTGACATGGACGTCACACCACACGTCACCGACGTCACCTTCGAAGACGACGACTGCCTGGGTGCGTATACGTTGCACTGGTCCGCCATGGACGATTGTGGCAACCACAGCACCGCCATGCAGACCATCAACATCGTTGACGGCGAAGACCCCACCGTGACCATTTCCTGCCCGGACGACATCACGGTGGCCAAGGACATGGCCTGCATGGCCGACACCGACCCCGGCGCTACGGGAACGGCCTCCGCCACGTATGACGACAACTGTTCCCTCCTCGATTCCACCCTGACCTACGAGGACCACATCACGGATTCGATCGGACTCGGGTGCTACACCATCCTGCGCACCTGGACGGCCACGGCGACGGACCATTGCGAGAACCACGCCTCGGCATCCTGCACGCAGACCATCACAGTGGTGGACCTCATCCCACCCACCATCCACGCGGCGGACACCATGTTCGAGTGCGAGCCGGGCAACAACTTCTACCCGGAGCTCACCCTTGAGGATTGGGCAGACCTGGTGGAATCATCCGCCTCGGACAATTGTGACGACAGCGTCATGCCTGAACTGACGTCCGTCGAGATGACGGTAGACACCTGCACCAACACCTACATGCTGACCTGGACCGCCATGGACGAGTGCGGCAACCCCGCCTCCCATGTCCAATACGTCGACATTACGGACGAGGACGCCCCGGTGCTGGAAATCACCTGCGCCGAAGACGTGACCTTGTACTCCGATGCGGAGTGCCACGTGGACATTCCCATGGATCCCCCCACCTACACGGTCTCGGACTGCGATACAGCGGTGGCCATCCACATCGGTGATCCCGTATCGGTTACCACCCCTGACCTCACCTATTCTGATGACGACAACCATGAGGGGTGCTACACCACCGTACAGACCTGGACGGTAACGGCCACCGATTGGTGCGGACTTTCCACCACGGAAACCTGCGAACGCACCATCCACGTCATGGACACCCTCGCCCCGGAAATCACCGGTGACCTGGAAATCGACATCCCGTGCGAGGATTGGCCCATGTACGAAAACAGCCTCCTGGCCGAGGCGACCGACAACTGCGACTCGCACGTGGCACTGACCATGACGCAGAATGAAGTCAGCGGTGCCTGTCCCGCCTCCTACCTCCGGACATACGAGGCCGTGGACGATTGCGGCAACATGTCCTCCTTCCAGCAGGTCATCCATGTGTACGACAGCATTGCGCCCGTCATCACCATCACCTGTCCGGACTCCATCACCCTGGTAAGCAACGAATCATGCTTCGTGGACCTCGAGCCCGGCAACACCGGTGCCGCCACCGCGGAAATTTCAGACAACTGCGACCCCGACCCGGTCATCACGGACATCTTCTACGCCGACGGACCCCAGACCCCAGCAGTCATGGAAGAAGCGGACGACGACACCCCCGAGGGTTGCTTCAGCTTCACGCGCACATGGACGGCAGAAGGCGAGGATGAGTGTGAGAACCAGGCCGACACCAGCTGCACCCAGCACATCACGGTGATTGACGTGACACCGCCGTTCTGGACCTCCATCCCGCAGAGCCTGACCCTGAACTGCGATGAGAGCTATGACGTCACCCTCCCGATAGCTGAGGACAACTGTGACACCGAGGTGAACCAGAGCTGCTCCAACGAAATCGCCTACACCATCGATGGCTGCACGACCTGCTACGTGGACACCTGGACCTGCTCGGCGAACGACGATTGCGGCAACAGCACCACCATCCTGTGGTCCTACACGGTGGTCGACGATGAAGCCCCCGTCATTACGTTGGCCTGCCCGGACGACGTCACCCTCTACAGCGATGACGACTGCATGGTAGACCTCCCCACGGATGGTCCCACCTACGAAGTCACGGACTGCGACCTGAATGCCGAAGTCACCGTCGAAGGGCCCATTGAGACCATCACCAGCGATCTCACCGATGCCGATGACGGCAATCCCGAAGGGTGCTACACCATCCTCCAGGAGTGGACCATCACCGCCACGGATTGCAAGGGCAACAGCTCGAGCGAGATGTGCTCCCGGACCATTACCGTCTACGACATCCAAGCCCCGCAATGGACCTCCATTCCCCAGAGCCTGACTGTCAGCTGCGACGAGGGCTATGACGTCTCCCTCCCGGTGGCCGAGGACAACTGCGACTCCGAAGTGAACCAGAGCTGCTCCAACGAGATCGCCTACACCATCGACGGCTGCTCGACCTGCTACGTGGACACCTGGACCTGCTCGGCGAACGACGACTGCGGCAACAGCACCACCATCCTGTGGTCCTATGTCGTGGAAGACAACGACGCCCCCGTCATCACCCTGGCCTGCCCGGACGACGTCACCCTCTACAGTGGAGCCGGCTGCGCGGTGGACCTCCCCATGGATGGTCCCACCTACGAGGTGACCGACTGCGACCTGGACACGGAAGTCACCGTCGAAGGCCCCATCGAGACCATCACCAGCGATCTCACCAATGCCGATGATGGCAACCCCGAAGGATGCTACACCATCCTCCAGGAGTGGACCATCACCGCAACGGACTGCAAGGGCCAGAGCTCCAGCGAGACGTGCTCCCGCACCATCACGGTCTACGACAACACCGCTCCGGAATTCAACTCATCGCCCTCGGATGCCAGCTATTCCTGTGATGACACATGGGATGTGGCCCTGCCGGTGGCGGAAGACAATTGCGACACGGACGTGACCCAGTCCTGCACCAATGAGGTGATCTACGCCCTGGGTGAAGATTGTCCCTACCACTATGAGGACACCTACACCTGCACGGCCGTGGACGATTGTGGCAACAGCACCACCATCTCCTGGACCATCACCGTCTCGGACGACACCCCGCCCCAGTGCTTCCCTGAAGACATCACGGTGTGCTGCCCCACCGACGTTCCGGCACCCGAAGCGCCCATGGCCACGGACAACTGTGATCCCGACCCCGTGGTGACCCTCATGGGCGCCGATACCACGTGGGACGCGGATTGCCCGACCCAAGGCGTGATCCTGCGCCACTGGAGCGTCATGGACTGCCAGGGCAATGAGGCATCCTGCACGCAGACCATCAACATC
The DNA here is from genome assembly GCA_937996585.1 of uncultured Flavobacteriales bacterium. Lineage (GTDB taxonomy): Bacteria > Bacteroidota > Bacteroidia > Flavobacteriales_D > Sanyastnellaceae > UBA8752. The sequence continues at coordinate 1,394 of CALKUW010000192.1, read as the reverse complement.
GACGACGATGAAGCGCCGCAGTTCGACTTCACCTGTGGCTTCACCGATGGCGAGGTCATCGAGATCTGTTGCGAAACGGCAACGGAGCAGGATTTCCTGAGCTACCAGTGCGACATCACCTGGACGGACAACTGTGGTGAAGGCCATGTCATCGCCGACTATCAGAGCACGCTGGACCTCGACGATGGTGCAGCTTCAGGATGCACGGCCACCACGCCCGAAGCCTATGAGAACGGGGAAACCTGCGTCGGGTTCATTCCGCATGCCCTCAGGCTGTTCGCCCTGCCGAGCAACGACAAGTTCTTCGGGCTGGACGAACCTGGCATCGTCAACTACATCGACGGCACCTCATGGACCTACACGGCCACGTTCTACCTCATTGACGAGTCCGACGGATCGCTGAGTGCGGACGACGGTTTCGACATCGAGGTGCTCTTCGACAATGGCCTCGATTGGGACGGATGGTCCAACCAGAGCTTCCCGACCGGATACAAGGCGGATTGTCCCATCCTTGGGGATTACCATGAGGAGTGGATGTACTACATCCTCGACTCCGGAACGATGACCGGATTCGGTGCCTACGACGGCAGTGCGTTCGAGCTTTTCCACCAGCCGCAGAACCAGTTCTATGGATGCCAGGTGGGCACGGCCGCGAACAACGCCAACGAGAACTACGGCTTCAGTACGTGGATGATCCTCAACGGCACCTATTCCTACTACGGTCAAGAGATGTCCTTCATGGGCAGCGGCGACCTCTTCGCCGACCTCGATTGCTGCAGCGGTGGCAGCTACCACCAGGAAGTGACCCTGATCGACTGCGGTTGCAACACCAATTCCCTCGAGTGGACCGTCATCGCCACCAGTGATGGCTGTGGTGTCATCGCCGAACAGCCCGGAGGAGCAAATGCCGAAGAAATGGAGGTCTTCATCACGGGTTCCGATCCCGACCCCATCGAGGACAAGTTCCCGATCAGCGTGATGGACCTCGCGCCGAACCCGACCGACCACGCAACGCAGATCAAGTTCATCTCCACCACCGCGGTGCGCCTGCAGATGGACCTGCTCCAAATGGACGGAACGGTCGTCATGAACCTCTACAACGGCGACATCCACCCGGACATGGTCTACACGCAGAACCTGCTGATGAGCCAATTTGAAGCCGGCATGTACCAGGTGCGCTGGTCGACCGCCCAAGGTTCCATCACCAAAAAAGTCCTCCTGACGAACTAACACTGATTCACGTCATGAAAGGCCCCGGGGAACCTCTGTTCTTCGGGGCTTTCTCATTCCACCCCTTCATACCGGAGTGCAACGCTCCTGTACCGCTGACAAATCGACAAGGACACCCACTCCACCCTTTCTTTCGCCCCATCCGGGCATATTTTATCTTGTAG
>CALKUW010000191.1 GCA_937996585.1 uncultured Flavobacteriales bacterium | reverse complement strand
TCGGGTGGGCCGATCCCGACCAGCACGCCCTCGAGGTGCAGGACACCCGGCTCGAAAATCCGGACACCTACCACGTTCCCCCATTGACCCCCGATGGCATGGAGCTGGACATTGACGGCACCTTCGTGGTCAATTTGCCGCCCTTGTTCCTGCTGGGCAATGGTGGCGACGAGCAGACCCGCCTCACCTTCCGGATCACGGACCGGGCGGGCAACGCCTCCAACATCACGGAGTCCTCCACCATCCTCATCACGGACACCCTTTGATCCGCATCCGTGCCCACATGTGGCCGGGTTTCCCCCGGCTTTTCGCCCCGTATCTGGCATTGGTCACCATGACCTGCTGTGCCTGGGGTGCCCTGGGACAGGCGGATGAGCCCTACCTCATGGCGGACACAGTGGTGACCGACTGCATCGGGGAGCTGACGGATACCGGTGGACCCGACGAGGCTTACGGCAACAACGAGGCCATCGTGTTCACCGTCCTTTCCGACAGTCCGCTGGACGTCTTCTTCATCGGATCGGTGGACATCGAACCGGCCGCCCCCGGCAGCGGACTGCTGTTCGACTACCTCATTCTGTACGACGGCCCCACCACGGCTTCGCCCCCGCTCGACACGCTGTTTGGCAGCCTGTCCTCGCCCCCCACCTTCACCACCACCGGCAGCCTGACGGTCCACTTCGTCTCCGATGCCAGCGCCCAACCCCAGGGGTTCCACCTCGCGTGGTCCGCAAACCCGCCACCGCCCGAGCCACCGACAGCCAACCTGTCCGCGCCCGGGTCCTGCCCCTTCACCGCACTGTCCCTGGACCTCGACGCCCCCATGGAATGCGCCCTCATCGACTGGGCCTCCATGGCGGCCACGGGAGCGGATGGCAGCGCCTGGCCCATCGATACCGCGGCCGCAGCCAACATCAGCTGCCAAGGCGGCTTGACCGACGCCCTCATCCTTCCCCTTGCAGACGACGCGGAGATCGAGGGCAACTGCCTCATCCAATTGGACTTTCTCGCCGGTATCCGCGATGACTGCGACTCGGTCTGGGTCCTGCCCATCTCGGCGCAATGGGACGCAACCGGCTGCCCGGTCAACCCGGACATCACCGCCGACACGGACACGGTCTGCACAGGAGGGTGCGCCACGTTGACCGCCATCCCCCGGGGATGCGGCGACACCGACATCACCTGGGTCGGCTCGGACGGATCGACGCACTTCGGCCCGGGACCATGGGAGGTCTGCCCGGCGACAACCACGACCTACACCGCCACAGCCGAGGAAGCCGATACCGGACTGTCGGGCAGCACGTCGGTCACGGTCACGGTGCTCGACCTCGGCGCATGGGTGGCGGACACCACCCTTTGCCCGGGAACCACACTCCCCTTGTCCTCGGCGGCCATACAAGGCAGCTGGTCGGGCAGCGGTGTCTCGGGTCCGGCTTGGACCTTTGCCGCGGATGACGCGGGTCCGGGCATTCATGAGTTGACATTCTCCGCCACGGGCACGGCCTCCTGCAGCGCGACCACCACGATTGAGGTACTCGATTTCGGGGCGCCGGCCGACATCGCCACCTGCCCCGAATCGGCCCCCTTCATCCTGGCAGGCACCCCCACGGACGGCACCTGGAGCGGAACGGGCGTCACGGGCAACACCTTCGACCCTGCGGCGGTCACAGGCCCAGGTGGAGACACCGTGGTCGTCCTCACTTTTGAAGCCCTCGGCTGCACCACCACAAGCCAGGTCCACATCGAACCGGCGGCACCCCCCATCCAACTGGGCGAAGTCTGCGCGTCGGAACCGGCCATCCCCCTCCCTTTTGCCCCGCCAGGAGGACAGTGGACGGGCACGGGGCTGTCCGAACAGGGCAACGCCATCCTGCCGGAGGAAGTGCCGGAGGGCCCATTCGTCTTCGACTATGCCATGGAAGGCTGCAACCGGGTCGCCACCGGCGTGCTGCTTCCGATCCATGCGGGGCCCACCATGACCAGCTGCCCCGAGCAGCCCCCCTTCGTTCCATTCCCGGGATTCTCGCCCCCCGGCGGGGCGTGGAATGGCCCCGGCATCACCGCCGGCGCCGCCAACAGCGGCCTGTACGACCCCGCTCTGGTACCGGACGGCCAGTGGTCGCCGCTCATCTACCATGCACCCAATGGCTGCACCGATACGCTGTGGATGTTCAACCGGCAGACCACGATCCAACCGGAAGTGATCCACGCCTGCGCATCCGACACGAGCAACCTGCTCGCTGCGGACGGGTTTCAAGCCAGCCCCTGGTGCGGATGGTGGAACGCCCTGGACCAGGGCAGCGTGACCGACCTGGGCGATTGTCAATGGGCCGCACGCGCCACGGACTTCCCGGTGGGCGAACACCTCATCACCTACGAGGTCAATACCTGCATGGATTCCCTGCTCGTGGTGGTCCATCCGGATTCCCTGAATTTACCCTCCTGGACTTCCTGCATCTCCGACGCCCCGGTGCCCTTGCCCTCCGTACCATTGGGCGGCACCTGGAGCGGGCCGGGCACCTCTGAATCGGGCGACGGAAACTGGGTATGGGCACCCGATGCAGCCGGTACGGGCATCCACACCCTGACCTGGAACAGTCCCCCGGGATGCACCGACATCACCGAGGTTGAAGTTGAAGCGCCTCCGCAATGGTCGGCCCTGCAGGACACCACGTTGTGCTTCAATGATGTGGGCATCACCCCACCCAACCCCTCGGTTCCGGGCATCACCTCCGGTGCCGCGCAGCCGGTCTGGACGGTGGACGGCCAATCCTGGACCGGCAACACGACGACGGCTGAAATCGGAAGCGGCACCCATGTCATCGCAGTCTCGTGGTCCGGCCTGGCCTGCAGCGTCAGCAACACATGGAACCTCCAGGTTTTGCCGGAGCTTCAGGTCAACCTCACGGCCGACGATGTGACCCTGTGCCCGGGTGCGGCCACGGACGTCACCGCCACCCCCACCGGTGGTCTCGTCACGGAAGGCCAATGGACCATCAGCTGGTCCGATGGCGGACTGCCCCTGGCCACGCGCACCATTGCCCCGACGGCCACCGGATGGTGGTCCGTCACCGTGGAGGACGGGTGCTCCAATGCCGCCTCGGACAGCATTCTGCTGACCCTGCAGTCGCCGTTCGACCTGGCCGTCACACCGGGTCCTCTCGCCTGCCACGGCACATTAACCTCCATCCTGCTCGAAGCCGACCAGCCGGCCACCGTCGAGCACACGGTGAACGGGACACCCCTGGGGGTCGGACCGCATATCGTCGAGGCCACCGCGGGTGAAGCCGTGGATTGGACGGTGGTGGACCCGTCGCAGGGCTGCACCCTCGACACCACCATCCTGGTGCCGGGACATCCGCCCCTCACTTCGGCATTCAGCATCAACCCCTCCTCGGACTGCATACCTTGGAATGCCCAGCCCATCGGCCTGATCGACCTGTCCACCGGCACCCAATCCGGCATGTGGTCCTGGAATCCTGTGGCCGTACAGGGCTCAGATGCCACTGCGGATTCCATTCCCTGGCAGCCTGCGAGCAACCCACAGATCGCCCTCCCCGCAGCAGGCACCTGGTCCGTCACCCTGGTGGTGGCGCAGGATGCGGGATGCGCCGACACCCTGGCCCAGGACCTCTGCCTCCTCCCGGAAACGAGCCTGTGGATGCCGGATGCGTTCTCCCCCAACGGTGACGGTTCCAACGACTGGTTCCGTCCGAGGGGCAGCGGGGTCATCCGCTGGCACATGGCCATCCACGACGCATGGGGGCGCGTGGTCTGGGAGGAAGGCCAATCCGCGCTGCCGGCCGGCGCTGCGCTCGAACCGGCGACTCCGGAGGGCTGGCCCATAGGCTGGAACGGGGACGGTCACCCGCCGGGCGTCTATGCGGTCCGGCTTGAAGCCACGACCGACGATGGCGCGCCCGTCCTGATCGAGCAAACCCTGAGGCTCATCCGATGAAGACAGGTACGGCATTCCGTAAGGCAGGGCTCTTCCTGTGGGGTGGCCTGGCGGCCGGCCTGGCCTTGCAAGCGCAGGAGGTCCTGTCTCCGTGGTCGGGCATGGTGCCGGGGCAGGAACACCCGGCAGCGTGGGCCCTGCAGGAGGGCACATGGGCGTTCGGATTGCAGCACGCTGCCCGGTGGTCAGGCTCCGCGGAGCCCTGGGAGGACCAATGGTTCTGCGCAGGATGGAATCCTGCACGACGTGGAACGGCCTGGTCGGGATCGGGACTGGCCGATTGGGCCTTCGGT
>CALKUW010000190.1 GCA_937996585.1 uncultured Flavobacteriales bacterium | reverse complement strand
TACGGCCGACGATTTGCAGCGCATGCTCAATTCCAACTACGATGTGCTGGCCAACGTCCTCAACGGCCGCCAGCAGAGCATCGCGGAGTTGCTCACCGACAACATGGCCCGCCCATACTCCAGCCTGGACTACACCGCCGTCTGGAACCGCGAGACCAACTTCTTCACACCCACCACCGGCGGGCTCTACACCGATTTCTACTACGCGATCTACCGCGCCAACGTGGTGGTGGAGAGCTTTGATCTCGTGGAAGGCCTGGACGACGCCTCGCGGACACGGCTCGAGGCCGAGTCCAGGTTCGTCCGCGCGGTCTGCCATTGGTACCTCGTGAAGATGTGGGCCTACCCCTATGGCTACACCGCGGACAACAGCCACCTGGGCGTGCCGCTGAGGACGGATGCCGTGGCACCGCCCAGCCCCCGCGCCACCGTGGCCGAGGTCTACGAACAGATCATCGCCGACCTCGAATTCGCCAAGGCCAATCTGCCGAATGAAAACGGGCCCTACGCCTCCAGCATGGCGGCGAGCGGCTTCCTTGCGCACATCCACTTCCTGCGCCAGGATTGGGGTGCTTCCCAAGCTGAGGCCGAGCGCATCATCAACAGCGGACTGTTCCAGCTCGATGACGACCTCGACCGCTATGAAGCCGGCAGTGACAGCGTGCTCGCGGGCGACATGATCAACCCGGAAACGGTCTTCGGCATCACCGGGGGCTACTTCGCCGTGGACGGGGACAGCTTGCTGAACGACCGCAGCTACGCCTTCCGTGACAACTTCCGCCAGGACAACAACCTCAACCCCCAGCTGACCTTCAGCAACAAGATCTACCAGCTGTTCCAGATCAACCAGGCGGACGACCGGGGTGGCTGGATCGAATCCAACGGTGTCACCCACAAGGTTACCCGCTTCGACGACAAGCAATTCTTCAACGTGCCCATCGTCCACCTGACGGGACTCCACCTGCTGCGTGCCATGTGCATCGCCGAGAACGGTGGTGATCTCGCCACGGCCATTGCCGACATCAACGCCATCCGGGACCGCGCCTTCGGTGAGGACCAGAATGACCTCGATGCGGCCGCCGGCGCTGCTGAGGTGCTGACCGCTGCCCGCGAGGAGTACCGCAAGGAGACCCTTTGCGAGGGCTGGGAACTCGACCAGATGAAGCTCCGCGGCGTCATGGGCGAGGACGAGACCGTCCGCGATGCCCCCTGGGATTGCCCGGGCTCCCTGCTCCAATTCCCGAACTCCTCCACCACCGCAGCCGGCTTCATCCTGAACGATGAAGGCGGATGCCTGTGAACCCATTGAGCAAGACATCATGAACCGCTACCACATCCTTCCCCTGCTCGCCACGGTCATCACCGTGGCCGTGATCGGGTGCAAGCCCGAAATCGAAGGCGAACTGGGCGACCCCATCGACAAGCGTGCCGGATTCATCGGCACCTGGGAGCTCGCCTCCTTCACCCAGCAGGACCTCAACAATCCCGTCCAGGAGGTGCGCGACCTGAGCCACCTCTACATCCAGGAGGGCGCCGCGCCCCTCCGCATGGACTTCAACGACGACGACAGCTACACCATCCAGCAGGAGATCGGCCGGAACTACTTCGGTACCGGCGGCGCGTGGGCGTTCGACGACCCGTCCTTCCCCACGTTCCTGATCCTGGAAGACGCCACGGATACCCTGCAATACAACCTCGGCGCCACGGTCCGTCCCTACGATGACCAGATGGCCATCGAGTACCGCCGGAGCTGCGGCGAGGGCGGCGCCCGTGTCGAGACCGTGATCTACACCTTCACCTTCAACCGCATCCCGCAATGAACCGCATCCTTTCCCTTTTCGGCGCGCTCATCCTCTGCGCCACGGTCAGCCGGGTGCAGGCACAGGCAGCCTACGTATTGCCCTCCCCCACGGCTGTGGATTCCGAGTGCACCCTGTACATCGACCTGACCCAATGCCAGGACCAGCGCCTGAGCGACATGCTCGATGCCTATCCGGAAGAGGACGTCTACCTGTGGATCTGGAATCCCTCCGCGCCCGTAGCCGGCAACGGCGATTGGGGCGACAGCGATGACCACCAGAAGATGACCAAGGTGGCCGATAAGTTGTACAGCTACAGCTTCGTACCCAGCGAGTACTTCGGTGTGGACGGCCCCACGTTCTTCACCCGCGGTATCTCCTGCCTGGCCAAGCTGGACAACGGCTACGCGTACGAGGAAGAATTCGGCGGCGAGGCCAAGACAGAAGACCTCTCGGTCGGCATCGTGCCCCAGCTGTGCAACGGCCGCATGTGCATCTTCCCGGAAATCCGCGAGGGCGACGACTTCGTGACTTTCACTTACGACAACAACCAAGAGACCAATCCCGACCTGCAGAACCTGAGTGAGGTCTACCTGCACCTGACGGCCCGGACCGGTCCCTTCACGCTGTACACCTATGGCGATGACGGCGTGGCCTCCACGCCCTTTGACGCAGGCACCGTGCCGGAATTGCGCATGCAACCCGTCGAAGGTGAGCCCGGCATGTTCACCTTCACCTTCGTGCCGGAGGATTTCTTCCTCGGCACGCCGAGCAACATCGATCAGACGCCCTACACCGGTGAACCGCTCGAGAATGGGGTGCGCTGGTACATCACCAAGCCCGGATACACCTTCACCGGTCCGCCTCCGGCCAACAGCCTCGGCATTCTCATCTGCGAGTGATCCGGGCTGACATCTCCATGGAAAACACACTGCATGAAACGCCCGGTTCACAGCCGGGCGTTTTTCATCTTCACCACCGATGACAACACGCCTCATTCCCCTCCCCTTTGCCATGGCCATCCTCGCCATGGGTTGCGGCACGCTGAGCCCCGTTGAAGGCCCTGTCCAACAGATCATCCAGGGCACAGCCATACCCGTGCGGCTCTCACCGGACTCCACGTGGATTCCCCTGGCAGACTTCTGCCCGGGCATCCAGCCCGACAGCGCCGCCTGGATCGGTGCTTGGGGCGATGGAAAGGGCCTGGACATCGTGGGGATCGATGGTCAATTTGGCGTCTGGTTGACGGAACAGCCGAAGGATGGGCTCGGGGCACTCCAGATTTCCGTCGGGGAACAATCCGTGCAAGTGCCCATTCTCGCCTCCGTGGAGCAAAGGGTGACCTACACCCTCCCGCCGGACTACCAGCACCACGACGACGTGCGCATCATGGGGGCTTTCAACGGTTGGTCCCGCACGAGCTACCCCTTGACGCAGGGGGCGGATGGCCTGTGGCGCATCGACCTGGTGCTGGGCGAGGGAAAGCACGCCTACCAGTTGATCGTCGACGGCGAGGAAATGCCCGACCCCGTCAACCCAGAGCGGGTGGACAATGGGTTCGGCGGATTCAACTCCCTGTTGACCGTCGGTGGCCAGCGGGAATCGACGGCTTTGGCCGCC
>CALKUW010000189.1 GCA_937996585.1 uncultured Flavobacteriales bacterium | reverse complement strand
CCGTCCAGTTCCACTTCGAGTACGGCATCCGTGAAGCGCCGTCCCTTGCACGCGTCACAGGTCAGTGTGACGTCCGCCATGAATTGCATGCCGATCGACACCCGGCCTTCGCCTTCGCAGGTCTCGCAACGCCCACCGCTGGTGTTGAAGCTGAATACCGAAGGCTTGTATCCGCGGTTCCGTGCCAGTGGCAGAGACGAAAAGCAGGAACGCACGTCGTCCCAGGCCTTGACATAGGTGGCCGGGTTGCTGCGGCTGCTCTTCCCGATGGGGTTCTGGTCGACAAACTCCACGGCTTCGATGCGGTCCACATCGCCCGTGAGGCCATCGCTCACGCCAGGCCGGTCGCCACCGAGATCGAGGTGGCGCATCAGCAACGGGTGTAGGATGCGTTTGACGAGGGTGCTCTTGCCCGAGCCTGAAACGCCGGTCACCACATTCAGTGCACCGAGCAGAAAGTCGGCATCCACGGAACGCAGGTTGTGCTCCTTGGCCTGATTGACCGACAGTTGACCGATGCCCTTGCGCCGGGTTTTCGGAATATCGATGCGCAGGTCTCCCCGGAGGTATCCTGCGGTCAAGGACGCGTCGGATCCCATGAGGTCCTGCAGCCCTCCGGAAAAAACCACGTGGCCACCTTCCGACCCCGCCATGGGACCCAGATCGAGGATGTGGTCGGCTGCGCGGATGACGGCTTCCTCATGCTCCACCACGACCACGGTGTTTCCCACATCCCGCAACCCGGTCAGGACCTTGATCAGCCGCTCCGTATCGTGGGGGTGAAGTCCGATGCTCGGCTCGTCCAGTACATAGGTGCTGCCCACGAGGCTGCTGCCCAGGCTCGTGCCCAATTGAATGCGCTGGCTTTCCCCGCCACTGAGGGTGGCGCTGCCCCGGTTGAGCGTCAGGTATCCCAATCCAACATCCAACAGGAACTGAAGCCTGTGCTCCAGTTCGATCAGGAGGCGTTCGGCAATGTCCCGTTCCTGAGCCGTCAACTTCAGACCGCGCAGGGTATCGAGCACTTCATCGACGGGAAGGGACAAAAGGTCGGGGAGGGGGTGCCCATCGACCCGGACATGGCGTGCTTCCGGCTTCAGACGGCTTCCACCACAGGCATCGCAGGACGTCCGGCCGCGGTAGCGGCTCAGCATCACTCGGTTCTGGATTTTGTAGCTCTTGGCTTCCAGGCGTGAGAAATAGTCGTGGATGCCCCGCCACCAGCGGTTGCCATTCCACAGGGCATCGCGTTGGGCCTCCGTGAGGTCAACGTAAGGGGTGTGTAACGGGAAATCCACCGCGTGGGCGTTCTCGATGAGCCGTTGCTTGTAGCGGCTCGCCTTCTCTCCCCTCCAGGGCGCCACGGCATTGTCATAGACCGACTTGGAGGGGTCCGGGATGACCAGGTCCTCACTGATGCCGATGACGTGCCCGAATCCTTCGCAGCGCGGACATGCGCCTTGGGGGCTATTGAAGCTGAAGAGGTCAGGTGAGGGGATGTCAAACGTCAGGCCGTCCCGCTCGAAGCGGTCATTGAATGCTTGGACTTCGGCCTTTCCCTCGCGGACCCAATGCAGTTCGCAGTGGCCATGACCTTCATAGAAGGCCGTATCCACTGAGTCGGCGAGGCGCTGCTGGAACTCTTCAAGTTCTACTTCCGCGGGACGGGCCAGGCGGTCGATGACGAGGTGCAACTGAGCTTCGGGGTCTCCGCCGTCCTCGATGGCGGAGAGCAGATCGGCGATGGTCGTGGGATTCCCGTCCATCAAAAGGCGGGCAAATCCCTGTTGTTGCCACACTTCCAATTGGGCCTTGAGTGATCGGTCTGGAGGCACTTTGACAGGGGCGCACACCATGAAGCGGCTGCCTTCGGCTGTGCCTGCGGCGGCATCCACAACATCGCTGACTGTGTCCTTTTTTACTTCCTCACCGGATACGGGGCTGTAAGTCCGGCCGACGCGGGCCCAGAGCAGTTTGAGGTGATCGTGGATCTCGGTGACGGTACCCACCGTGGAACGGCTGCTTCGGGACGTCACCCGCTGCTCGACCGCAATGGCGGGGGTGAGGTTGTCGATCCGATCCACATCGGGCTTCTCCATTCGCCCCGCAAACTGACGAACATAGGCGCTCAGGCTCTCGACATACCTCCGCTGACCCTCGGCATACAGCGTATCGAAGGCGAGGGAACTCTTGCCGGATCCGCTCAGGCCGGTCACAACGGTCATCTTTCCGATGGGCAGGTCCACATCCACGTTCTGGAGGTTGTGTACCCGGGCGCCCCGAATGCGGATGGTGGTCGGCAAGGGAGCGAATGCTTCCTCCTGTGCACCTTCAGGCTTCGGGGAGGAAACCGGGTCAGAAGTCGCGGAGGTCTTGCTCATGGGGCGAATTTCGTGCAGCGCACGCTACGGGGCGTTAACACGCTTTGGGGGCACCCGGTTCGCCATCGGAGAAAAATGTCCGTATCTTAGGGATGTATCCGACCAAGGATACTGGAAAAAGCAAAGGCCATACGTCAGACACTACCCTCACCGCACGTCACTTTCTGATCGAAATCCGTTCTACGGTGCGTGCACAATTTGTAGTGTCATGGCCCAACAGCCCACCCCCGACCGCGCGTTGATCGCGCAATTCCAGCAAGGCGACCAACGCGCCTTTGAAACCCTTTTCGCCCGTCACCGCGACCAGGTGTACACCAAGTTGTACCTGCTCGTCCGCGACCACGACCTGGCAGCCGACCTGTTCCAGGACGTCTTCATCAAGGTGGTGGATGTCCTTCGGAGCGGGAAGTACAACGAGGAAGGCAAGTTCCTGCCATGGGTGTTGCGTATCGCGCACAATGCGGGCATCGATCATTTCCGGCGCCAGAAGAAGATGCCGATGAGCCGCGGCACGGAGGAATACGACCTCCTCGGCGGCATTCAGGACGACAACCCGACGCGGGAGGACGAATTGATCTCTACGCGCATCTTGGATGATGTCCGGGATTTGGTCAAGCAGTTGCCGGACGAGCAGCGCGAGGTCGTGCAGATGCGCATGTACAAGGAAATGAGCTTCAAGGACATTGCGGAAGCCACCGGCGTCAGCATCAACACGGCGTTGGGACGCATGCGCTATGCCCTCATCAACTTGCGGAAGATGATGGCTGAACAAGACGTTTCGCTCACATTGGATTGAGCACCTCCAACTTCCGCGACACTAAAATCCAAGGGCCGGGCAATATTGTCCGGCCCTTTCCGTTTCAAGGACGAAACACACCGTACACTGCGCATGGAGCACACTACCCCGAACACCCCTTCCGACGCCCTTTTTGTTCCGCCTTCAGTAGACCAGTGGTCTGCACCGGAGCACGCCATTGCCCACGTTCTTGCCCACGTCCGGACTACCGGAAAGGGGGCGGAATCCCTGGGTGGATCCGTGCACCTGAACTGATCAGGAGAGGCCTTCCAGAAAATGGCGTTCCAGTGCTGCATCGATGCGGCCGGAACCCGCATCATATTGCCATTCTACTTCCGATGCGCCCGGCAATTGGAAGCGATAGGCCCGGAACCTCCCGTCCTGCAGCATGATTTCAGGCGTGGTTCCATCCGGGGTGACCGGTAGGGACAATAGCTGATCCTGCGCCTGTTGCGAACGCGCCTTGCGGACGGAATCCAACCATTCCGCCATGCGGCCATTGTGAAGTTGCCGCGAGGCTGGATTGTCCACCCACCCTTCTTTCCACGCCATGCCGGGAAGGCCGGACCAAGCGGGGTTCAGTCCGAATGTCCGGGCAGCATCCCGGAGCCAGTCCTCGGCTTCGGAGCGCGACCGGAACTTTCGCATCGCCGTGGGCTTTGCCCCTTTGACGACCTGCACCCTTTCGATGCCCTGGCGGCAGGTGAACCTTTCTATGGACCACCCCTTGCCCACCGTTTTCTGGGCCGAATTGAGCGGAGGATGATGCCTCCGGATCAGGACATCCTCCAGGATCAACGCCATCAGCTCCGAACCGGTTTGCTCCCAGGTCACCTTGTGAACGGCCCTCCGCAGCATCTGAGCCCGGGCGGGCTTCGATGAATCGTTGAAATGCTGGCGGATCCGGGAGGCGATGTTCCGGCTCATCCCCACATAGGCCAGTCGGCCCTGCTCATCGTGGAAGCGGTAGACGCCAGGGGTGGAGGGGGCATCAGCCAGCGCATCCGGCGGCAGATGCGGCGGCCACCATGACTTTCCTTCGCCACGTCCGATTTCTTCCTGGATTTCTTCCTGATGCCCAGCCCACAGGCGCGCAAAGAGGATGGCCGTGGCCGCGGCGTCGCCCCAAGCCCTGTGGTGCGCCTCATTCTCGATGTCGAAATAGGCACACAACGCACCCAGGCTGAACCGTTTGGGGCCTTCGAGCCACTTTCTGGACATGCGCACCGTGCAAAGTCTCCGGGGGTTGTATGCATGTCCGCATGCCTTGAACGCGGCCTGCAGGTAACGCAGGTCGAAGCCCACGTTGTGTGCAACGAAGACCGCATCTCCAAGGAAGGCGAGGAGATCTTCCGCGCGTTCGGCAAAAGGGGGCGCATCGGCCACCATGCTGTCGTCGATGCCCGTCAAACGGGTAATACCGGAAGGAATGGGGGCTTCCGGGTTGACGAGATGAACCCACCGATCGATTTCCCGCACACCATCGTGCAGGATGGCTGCGATTTCCGTGATGTTCGCACCATTCGGGGCACCGCCATTGGTCTCGATGTCCACGATGGCGAATTGGAGCGCGGGCTTTGTCATGCTTCGAAGGACATGCACGGGTACGCCGTGGATGTACGTTGCTAAATTTCAGCCATGATGTCATTGCTTCGTTCAACCATGTCCACAGGTGGGTTCCTGGCCGCGTTGCTTCTGCTTTCGCTGGAAGCGCAGGCCCAGGTCTACAACTACGAGCCGGAGAAGGACGAAGACGAGCTCGACTTGTTCGAGCGGCCGAAGCAGCTCCATTTCGGGATGAACATCAATGTGGGCAAGGCCGGTGGCGCGCCGAGTGTGTTCTACAACGGCACGGGCTTCTCGGATTTGGGGGATGTATTCCGTGAGTTGATCAGCATACCCGAAAGGCTGGATTGGAACAGCTTGGCCGGCGGCACCGGCAATACCGTGCGGAACCAAATCGCTCAATCACTGGGCATCGCCAATGCGGGGGGGATGTCGGTGGCGACGTACCCCATCGACCAGCGCTATGACGTCGGCTTCGGCTTCGGTTTGCGCGTGATGCAGCGCTTCAACCTCGAGAATGCCGCCGTCCTCGATGTGGACATCTGGAGGCTGAAATCCCGCGGAGCGTGGCAGCTCAACACGGGGGAGGCGCCGGATGTGGGGCAGGGATTCACGGACCTGCGGGATTTCGGCATTTTCGCATCCGAGGACCGGATGGCCATGTCGCTGGGGTACCGGACGGCCAGTCCCATCGATCGCAGCGCGAGTTGGATTTTCGAGCTGGGCGGCACGATGATGGCGGCCCGCATCCGTGACCACTACATCGAGGTGGCCGGGAACACCTATGACCTCATCGTCCCGAGGGGAGGACAAGTCAACACGGGAGCCATCCAGGACCTCCGCTGGGGCGTCGGTTATGGAGGTTATGTCAAGCTGGGTGCTGAGGCATACATGGATGCGGGAGCAGGCCTTGAATTGAGCTACAAGCTGGGTTACGATGGCGTCGTACTCGGGCTATCGGATTTCAGGGTGTTCAACCACACCCTGCAGTTGACGTGGCTGTTCCCACCGCCACAGGTGGCGGCAGCCACCTTCTGACGGTAATCCAATCCGCTTGGGGTATCTTGCCCGTCAGACATCATGGAGATCATTGAACGTTTGTCCGCCGGGGATCCGGAAAAGAAGAAGTATTACATCAAGCTCTTCCTGGACACGCTTGAACCTGAATTGGTCAACTTGAAGAATGCCGATGTTTCGGCCGAACAGGAACCCATTCGCGCCATCCTGCATAAGCTCAAGAGCCAGGTGCAGACCATCGGAGCCCGCGATGCCCATGCCGCCATGGCCGATCAGGAGCAACGCATCAAGGGTGGTGGCCGCATTGACCAGTCTGAATTGGATGAGACATGCCGGCTGTTGTCGGACTTGATTGAGAACCTGCAAGAATTACTGAAATGAGCAAGCATTTGAAGGTGGCGTTGGTCGACGATGACATCCCCAACACGGAGGTGCTCCGTGATTTCCTGATCCGCAATGGGTACAGCCATGTCGACAAATACCACGACGGCGAGAGTTTCGTTGAGAGCCTCGACCGTTTTGACGAGCGCGCCGTGGTGTTGGATTTCGACCTGAGCGGAGGTGGGGAGATGAACGGCCTCGAGGTCCTCGAAGCCATCCGTGAACGCAGTCCGAGCACGCACGTCATCTTCTTCAGTGGACAGGACAGCCTCGAGGTCGCCGTGGAGGCCCTGAAGAATGGTGCGGATGACTACATCGTAAAGTCCAATGCCGCATTCGCTCTGGTCAAGACGTCACTCGACAAGGTCTACGACATCCAGATCCTCAGGACCAATGAGAAGCGGAGCCAGCGCATGAGTCTGCTCTTCGCAGTGCTCTGGATGGCGTCGATGGCTGCTGCCGCGTTCTTCGCCACCAGCTGAAAATCGAGATTCCTTCGTGAGATGGGCTGAGCCCCGGCTTTGATCAGCCGCGGTCGAGGTGCGCCCGTTGGATTTCTCCGAGGAGCTGTTCCACCTTGAAAGGCTTGGGGACGAACCCGTTCATGCCCTGTTTGAGGTAATGGTCGGTTTCTTCCTTGAGCACGGATGCCGTCATGGCGATGATGGTGGTGTTGGCCCGTTTGGGGTCCGGTAGTTTGCGGATGGCGGCGGTGGCTTCCAGACCCGTCATCTCCGGCATGGCGATGTCCATCAGGACAATGTCCCAATCGCCGTCGCGCACGGCTTCCCATGCCAGCTTCCCATTTTCGGCCTTTCCAATGGTCACATCGGGCAGCTCCGAGCGCAAGGTGTCTTCGGCGACGATGACATTGAAGGGATTGTCCTCGGCGATCAGGATGCGAAGGGCAGGGAAGGGAGCAGGACCCGAAGGGTTGTTCTTCCTCTCCATGCGGAGCCGCCTGATCTCGCTGGTGAGCTGGTCCACCTGGAAAGGTTTTGGTACGAATCCATCCATGCCGTGGCGCATGTAGGAATCCGTCTCTTCCCGAAGGACACTCGCCGTCATGGCGATGATGATGGTGGACGCCTTCACCCCGGGCAATTTCCGGATGGCGGCGGTGGCCTCGAGGCCACTCATCTCGGGCATGTGGATGTCCATCAGGACCAGGTCCCACTCTTCATCCCGCACTTTTTCGAAAGCGACGCGCCCATTCTCGGCCTTGCCGATGGTCAGGTCGTCCAATTCACTGTTGAGTGTGTCTTCGGTGACGATGACGTTGAAGGGGTTGTCCTCGGCGATCAAGATGCGCAGCGGACCGATTTCGCCTGTCTCAGCATTCTCCGTCTCCTCAACCACTTCAGCTTCGGAAATGAATGCGGGAAGGGCAAAGGCAAACGTGGACCCTTCACCTTCAACGCTTTCCACCCAGATGACACCGCCCTGCAGTTCGACAATCTGCTTTGAGATGCTCAGCCCCAGTCCTGTTCCACCGAATTTTCGGGTCTTGAGCTGGTCGCCTTGATTGAAGCTCTCGAAAATCTTCTCGAGTTTGTCCTCGGGGATGCCGATTCCGGTGTCCGTGACCCGGACGACGAACCAATCCTTGTGTTGTTTCTCCGGTTTCGGACACCATGCAGGCAGGGTGGGGAGCGGAGCCACTTCGGCCTTCATGGTCACGCCACCTTCCAAAGTGAACTTGATGGCATTGCCGATCAGGTTGATGAGTACCTGGTTCAATCGGCTGGCATCACCGAGCAGGTGGCTGGGCAACTGTGGATGTGCATCCACCGTGAATTCGAGCCCCTTCTGCTCAGCGGGTATGCGCATCACATTCTCGGCCACCTCGAGTGCATCCGAAACGGAGAAGGGCTCTTGCGCAATTTCCAATTTGCCCGCCTCCAGCTTGGAGAAATCCAGGATGTCATTGACGATGTCGATGAGGTTGGAGGAGGCCGTGACGATGTTCCGCAGATACTTGCGTGCCCCTTCCGCCATCTCTTCCTTGGTGGCGAGGTTGGACATGCCCACGATGGCGTTCAATGGTGTGCGGATCTCATGAGACATGTTCGAGAGGAACACCGCCTTGTGGTTCAGGGCAATCTCGAGCTCGGCATTGGCCCGGATGAGTTCTCTCTGCCGGTCCTGCAGCTGTTGCCGCTGGGTGGAAATGAGTGCGCTCTGCTTCCGCGTGAAACGGTATCGGGAGGTGATGAAAATCGCAAAGGCGATGAGCAGCAGGACGAGAAGGAACAACAACCGGTTCTGGTCGTCCTTTTGTTTGTCCATCACCAGGCGGTTCTGTTCCTCCCGAAGTCCCCGGTATTCGTAGAGTTCCAGCTTCAGCTTGGCAGCTTCTTCCGCCTCGATTTTGCCCCGAATGGCCACGATGCTGTCCTCCATGTCCCTCGAAAGCCAAGCCTCCTCGTACAGGCCAATTGCCAACTGTCCCTTGGATATGCAGCTGTGGCATTCCTCCAACCGATATGTTCGAATTTTGTCCGAAAGGTTGGAGTCGGCCAAGGCCTGTGCCAACATGGAGTCGCAAAGTTGGAGTCCGGTTTCTGCCTGACCGAGTGCAATCAGGACCTTGCCGCGTTTTGTGGCGATATAGAGGGCGCGCCTGTTGTTGTTCTCAAGATCCCATCGGGCGGCTGAATCGAGTTGAGCCAATGCTGTCTCAAGGTCACCCTGGTTGTAGGCGATGCTCCCGAGGTATTCATGGCACACCGTTTTCTCCTTGGGTTCCAAGCCCATGTTCAACGCACTTTGGTAGGCATTCTTGGCCTCTTCGAATCGCTTGCTGTAACGGTAAGCATTCGCCAGGCCTACTACCGCTTTGGCTTCGTTGGATTTGTTGTTGGATTGCTTGAACTGTTCACGGGCCTCATTCATGTAGGCCAATGCCGTATCCTGCATGGCAGGGTCGTTGTCAAAGATCTGTGCCAGGCTGAATGTCGCCTGTGCCACTTTCTCATCATCCTCCGAAAACCGGAGAATGAAGGTGTAGTGGACCATGGCGGTTTCCATTTCATTCAGCTTCTTGTAAATCAATCCAAGCGCGTCGTGGGCACTGACTTGAAGGGCGATGTCATCCAGTTCCTCTGAAAGGTCCAATGCCGTCTGGAAATCGGAGAGGGCTTTGACCAGACGTCTTTTTTGGTTGATGCGCCATTGGGCCCGTCCCCGTTGGAAATAAAGCCTGTACAACCCCCTTTCGTCGTAGGAGCGTTCTCCCGATTGGGACAGCAGCGAGTCCAGCATGTCCCTCGCCCTTTCCTGTTGATTGGCTTGGATCAGCGCTTTGGCTTGAAGGCTTCGGACAAGCGCATACTGCCCATCCGTCAGCTTCATGTCCAGGAAGGGGCCTACCAGCGAGATGAGTTCTTCCGCATTGTTGGAAGTCAATTCGGAGGCGAAGACCTGAAGGGCTTCGATGCGGTTGTCGAGGGATTCGTCTGCTGCTGCAATCGTGTGCCTCAACTCAGAGAAGTTGACCTCGGCCCAGCCGGAACCGGTCGAGAGCAAAATCAGCCACAGGACCAAGCAGAGTCTAAGGGAAGTCACCATGGTATGAATCCGCAAAATACGGCAGGGACAATCGAGGTGGAACAAGGGGGTTGTTGAGGTCGGAATTTGGGCTACATTTGCCGTCCCTTAGCGAAGGGAAGCCGACTCTGTAGCTCAACTGGATAGAGCATCTCACTACGGATGAGAAGGTTGAGGGTTCGAATCCTTCCAGGGTCGCCACAGCTTACAGAAAGCCCCCGTTGCAATGTCGCAGCGGGGGTTTTCGCTTTCATGGAGTCCGTTCACGCGCACCCCTTTCAGGGCGCTAAATTGTCGGCATGCCTTACCTGCTCGAATCGCCGGATTCCATTTCGGCCGCCCGCAATGCCGCTGCAGCCGACCCCGAGGCCTTCTGGGCCGACATCGCCCACCACTACGAGTGGATGACCCCGTGGGACACCGTCTGCGACTGGGAATTCGACACGCCGCGCGTGCGCTGGTTTGACGGGGCCGAGCTCAACATCACCGCCAACTGCCTCGACCGCCATGTGGCCGCGGGCCACGGCGACCGCACCGCCATCCTGTGGGAGCCCAACAATCCAGCCGACTCCACGGCCTCCATCACCTACGCCGAGCTGCTGGACCGCGTGTGCCGCTTTGCCAATGTGCTCAAGGCGCGCGGCGTGAAGAAGGGCGACCGGGTGGCGCTGTACCTGCCCATGGTGCCGGAGCTCGCCGTGGCGGTGCTCGCCTGCGCCCGCATTGGCGCGGTGCACAGCGTGGTGTTTGCCGGCTTCTCCGCCCGCAGCCTCGCCGACCGCATCCAAGACGCCGGCGCGGTGTGCGTCATCACCAGCGATGGCATGAAGCGCGGTGCCAAGGGGCTCGGCCTCAAGGCCGTCGTCGACCAGGCTCTCGTCGAATGCCCGACGGTGACCACCAACCTCGTCGTCCGCCACACCGGCGAGGCCGTCGACTGGACGGAGGGCCGCGACGTCTGGCTGCACGACGCCCTGACCAACGCATCCGCTGACTGTCCGCCCGAGCGGATGGCCGCGGAGGATTTGCTCTTCATCCTCTACACTTCCGGAAGCACGGGCAAGCCCAAGGGTGTGGTCCACACCTGCGGGGGTTACATGGTCTATGCGGGATACAGCTTCGCCAACGTCTTCCAATACCAGCCCGGGGACGTGTATTGGTGCACCGCCGACATCGGCTGGATCACCGGCCACAGCTACATCGTCTACGGACCGATGCTCAATGGCGCCACGACCGTCATGTTCGAGGGCGTGCCGACCTGGCCCACGCCGGCTCGCTTCTGGGAAGTATGCGAGAAGCTGAAGGTCAACCAGTTCTACACTGCGCCCACGGCCATCCGCGCCCTGATGGCCTGCGACCCCCGCTTCGCGGAGGGGCACGACCTGTCGGCGCTCAAGGTCATCGGATCGGTGGGCGAGCCCATCAACGAGGAGGCTTGGCAGTGGTACCACGACGTCATTGGCGGCGGCCGGTGCGCGCTCGTTGACACCTGGTGGCAAACCGAGACCGGCGGCATCCTGATCAGCGGACTGGGCGCCCACAGCCCGATGAAACCGGCCCACGCCGGCCTGCCGCTGCCCGGCATCGAGCCCGTCCTCGTGGACGTCGACGGCCACATCCTCGAAGGGGAGGCCGAAGGCTACCTCTGCATCGCGCGCCCTTGGCCGTCGATGATCCGCACGACCTACGGCGACCATGAGCGCTGCCGCAACGTCTACTTCAGCGCCTTCAAGGGCAAGTACTTCACCGGCGACGGCGCCCGGCGCGATGCCGAAGGGATGTACCGCATCATTGGGCGGGTCGACGACGTGGTCAACGTCAGCGGCCACCGCTTCGGCACCGCCGAGATCGAGGACGCCATCGATTCGCACCCCGCTGTCGCCGAGAGCGCGGTCATCGGCTACCCACATCCCATCAAGGGCCAGGCGGTCCACGCCTACGTCATCCTCAAGGAGGGCACCCTGCCCGACACGGCCGAGGGCATCGCCGCCCTGCGCAAGGAGATCGGCGTGCAGGTCAACACCGAGATCGGCAACATCGCCCGCCCGGACCGCATCCAGTTCACGCCGGGCCTGCCCAAGACGCGGTCGGGCAAGATCATGCGCCGCATCCTCCGCAAGGTGGCCAGCGGCGAACACGACCAGCTCGGCGACACCTCCACGCTACTCGATCCAACGGTCGTCGACGGCCTCGTCACCGGTGCCACCGAATTCCTCGCCTGACCTAACTTTTGCCCATGCGATTCCACCCCTTTCTCATGCTGGCCCTGATGCCGGCTTTCCTGCTCGTTTCCTGTGCCAATGACGAGTGTTGTTCCGCCCCCGGCCATGACCACGCTGCCCACGATGGGCACGACCACGCCGCGGCGGACGATTACCACACCACGGGCAATTGCGCAATGGAATTCACCGCCGCTGACAGTGCCCGCCGCGAGGCCAAGTACGCCGAGCCCGGCGTCAAGATGGTGGAGCTGTCCAACGGCTATCGCGTCTTCACCCAGACGGTGGGAGAGAACCCGGACGTCAAGATCCTGACGCTCCACGGCGGGCCGGCCTGCACCCACGAATACATGACGGCCATCTCCAACGTCCTGCCCGAGGGCCAGGGCTACGAGGTCATCCTCTACGACCAGCTCGGCAGCTACTACAGCGACCAGCCGACCGAGGACATTTGGACCATCGACCGCTGGTGCGAAGAGGTGGAAGAGGTACGCCAGGCGCTGGGACTGGATGCGTCGAACTTCTACCTGCTGGGCAACAGCTGGGGCGGGATCCTCGGCATGGAGTACGCCCTGCGTTACCAGAACAACCTCAACGGGCTCATCGTCTGCAACATGGTCACGAGCATTCCGGAGTACGCCGCGTACAACGAGGAAGTGCTGCGCCCGCAGATGGACCCGGAGATCCTGGCCAAACTGGTCGCCTATGAGGAGGCCGGGGACATCCAGAACGAGGAGTTCCTACAGCTGGTCAACGACCACTTCTACGCCAAGCACATCTGCCGCCTCGAGGAGTGGCCCGAGGCCATCACCGGCTCCTTCGAGCGGCTCAACTACAAGCTGTACGACCTGATGCAGGGCCCGAGCGAGTTCCGTGTGGGCGGACGCCTCATCGACTGGGACATCACCGACCGCCTCGGCGAGATCACGGTGCCGACCCTGATGGTGGGCGCCGAGCACGACACGATGGACCCCGACAAGATGACCAAGCAGGCCACACTCGTGGCCAACGGGCGGTCCCTGCACTGCTACAACGGCTCCCACCTCTGCATGTGGGATGACCAGGAAGCCTTCATGGGCGGCGTTACCAACTTCATCGAGGACGTCGAGGCCGGCCGCCCTTTGCGCTGATCACTCCGGCGAGCAGGGCGGGTTGAGGCGGTCGAGGCCGTGCTTGCGGATGATGTGCTCGATGCGGCCATCGGCGCCCTCGGGGTCGTAGGACCGGTTGAGGCGGTAGCCGGTCAGCCGGCTGAACATTTTGATGGTCCGCCAGTAGGGTAGCTTGATGGCCTT
>CALKUW010000188.1 GCA_937996585.1 uncultured Flavobacteriales bacterium | reverse complement strand
GTCCCGATGCACCTGCGCAATGCGCCGACGAAACTGATGAAGGATCTCGGCCACGGGAGTGGCTACCGATACGACCACGACCACGGGGGGTTCAGCGGGCAGGAATGCCTGCCGGAAGGGCTGGCCGGACAGCGCTTCTTCCGCCCCGGCAACACGCCGCGGGAACGCAGCATCGCCGACTTCCTGCGCAGTCTGTGGGGTGACCGAAAGGGGTGAGTCGACAGGAAAATTCGCCTTCGGGCGCAACCTTCTTATACAGCGTACGTATCTTTGCCGCCCCGTCTCCGAAAGCGGTGACACAGGCCGATATAGCTCAGCTGGTAGAGCAACGCATTCGTAATGCGTAGGTCAGCGGTTCGAGTCCGCTTATCGGCTCAGAAAAGCCCCTCCCACGAGGGGCTTTTTCATTTACCCTCCCAAAAGGAAGGTGAACAGCGCCAGCACCAAGGCGAAATACACCAACAGCGAGAGCAGGGAGGCGATGAACAAGCCGAGGGCCAGGCCCGAACCGGAATGCGCCGTATTCGGACCGGATGTCTGCAACCCGATGAAGGCGGGGATCCAGGCGAGGAACAACATGGCGAGTGATCCGCCCACGCCCAACAACATCATGCCGCTCGCCACCCAGGTCGACCAGTGCAGTGGGCGCTTGGGCTCAGGGGGGGGCTCCATGTCCACACCGTGGAAGGCGTCCTGATCCTCCATCGGGTACGGTGCGACAGACCGGTTGACGAGGGCATAAGCGAGCCAGCAGACCAACAGGATCAAGGCCGCCAGAATCGTGGCCATGCCAGTGAGTGCATCCGGCCGATTTTCAACCACGATGAGGGTGATGAAGAAGAGGAGGAAAGTCAGAATGGCCGCCCCCAAGCCAGAATGCCGGCGTTTCGGCCCTGCAAATGCAAAGCTGATGGCGGCAAAAAAGGGCGCTGCGAGTCCCAGTAGAACTAAAGGGCTGTTGAACAAGGAGCCCAGCATTCCCCCTATCAAGGTGACCAGGTTGGCGATGGTGGTCCAGTGGACGCTTTTGCGCCCTTCCTTCTCTGGTGTTTCCGTGGACTCCGGCAGCATCAGGGTCCGTTCCTCATACTTCATTCCGGCCAGCTTCCGGGCGGGTATGGAAAGGCTTAGAGGCAACGGTTGGATCCTGTCTCGTCGAGCCGCTTGAATGGGCTCCGGCCCGGAGTTCACCACCATTTCGGGTGGGGCGGCCTTCGTTGTGGACCGTGTTTCCTGGTCCTGACCTTCGGACGCTGTGGCTGCAGCATCGCAATTGCCATTGGGAACATTGCGGTCCTTGGCGTGGTGGACGTAATAGCCGCGACTGTAGCGCTTCTTTTGAAAGGTGGTGCGGGAAAAGTCGTTGCCCACGGAGCAGGAGGCCAAAAGCCCGACGGTGAGCAGCAAGCTGAGTGATCGCATCGGAATAAGGTACTCAGTCCCTCGCCTTGGAGCAATTGAGATTGGTCAGTAGGAGCGACGTTGGCGTTTGCGCTTGAAGAGGTTGCCCACCTTGTTGGCGGCTCGGCGCGTCCAGGGAATGGGTTTTCTGGAGAGGAACATGCCCTTGAACCAACTGTCGGGACTGCCACCCCGCCGCATGCGTTTGGCGGCTCTACGTCGTGCGCGCCAGCGCTTTCGGGTGGTGCCATCCTGTGCCTTCCAGTGGGCCTTTTGGCCTTCGCGGAACAGACCTTCGTTCTTCTTTTCGCGCTCCTGCTTCATTTTCAGCTGCGCCTTGCGCTGACGGGCGGGGTCCTGGGACCGGTCGCGCTGGGCATCCGCAGTTGTGCCCGAAAGCAGAAAGGCCAACAAGGACAGCAATGCCAGAATGCGCAGCCTGTTCATCTGTTGAAGAACGTCATTCCACGACAAACCGAGCCCGCGCGGTCGGTGGAGCGCCGGGGTCCTCTTCGGCGACACCGAACATGGTCAGGAGGTATTGCCCGGGGGCCAAGGAACCCGTGTGCAGGGTCAGCGTGCTCACGGTTTCGGTGTCGCGCGTCATTTCGCCCTGCACCACACGCTGCCCCGCGGTGTTCCAGATGCTCCATGTAAGTGGGCTTCCTTTGGCCGCCAATAGGTTCTCTTCCTGGAATACCAGCCGGATTTGCTGCGCGCCATCGGGCACCGGGTTGGGGTAGACGAGCAGGCCCGTGCCCGCCTCGGTGGACGGTGCGGCGCCCCCAAGGGACAGGTGAGCGGTCCATACATCCGGGATACCGTATCCCTGAACCGTATCGGGTGCGGCCCATTGGGAGGCCGATTCGAGCAGGGCGCGCCGGATGGCCCAGGCAGGCTGGTCGGGGTGGGCGCTCCACAGGCTGGTGGCGGCACCGCAGAGGATGGGGGAGGAGAAGGAGGTGCCACTGCCCGTGCGGATGGAGCCGTCGGGGTGGACGTAGGCCGCATCGCGGCCCGTGGCGCAGAGATCGGGCTTCACCCGCCCGTCAGCGGAAGGGCCGTAACTGCTGAAGCTGGCGTGCAGCCCCGATACATCCACGGCCCCTACGGCAATGACACTGTCGCCATCGG
Source organism: uncultured Flavobacteriales bacterium (assembly GCA_937996585.1). GTDB lineage: Bacteria > Bacteroidota > Bacteroidia > Flavobacteriales_D > Sanyastnellaceae > UBA8752. The sequence goes on along the minus strand of CALKUW010000188.1, from coordinate 1,065 downwards.
CCGGAGCGGTGATTTTCTGCCAGGGGCTGTTGCCACTGTTGCCCGCAGAGTTGAAGACCAACATCCCTTTGGTGGCGGCGATATCGGAAGCCTGTGTGATGCGGAAAGTGTTGCCGTCCAACTCGGTCAGGCTGTGGTCGGATGCAGGGTCGTCAAAGAGGGAATAGCCGAGCGAAGTGTTGAGGACATCGCACCCCATGCTGTCGGCCCTTTCCGCGGCTGCGACCCAATGGAATTCTTCCACGAGGTGTTCCCAGTGGACGTCCTCCGTCCGGAAGAGCACGTATTCGGCGTCCGGTGCACTTCCGAGGTATGCCGCATCCCCTGAGGCGTCCAGTTGGCCGAGCATGGTCGAGAGCACCATGGCGCCGTGCGCGTGTTCGGAGTAGATCCAAGGCGAGGCGTTGCCGCCGTTCGGGAAGTTACCGCCGATGGTGATGCGCCCTTCGGCGTGGGCACGGGCGAAGGCCGCATTGTCGTCCACCCGATCGAAGCCGCTGTCCAGCACCCCCACCATCATGCCGGCCCCGCGGTGCCCCAGACCGTGCAGCAGGTCGAGCCGAAGCTGGGTCGTCTGTCCCCATGCTTCGCCATAGGCTTCGGAGCCACTGCTGTGCACAGGGGACAGCCGCGATTTCGCGCGGGGAAGTCCCTCCACGGGACGTGGGGCCTCATGCCATTGGACTGAGCGCGTCTCGGCGACGCCTTCAAGGGCAGCGATTTCGCCCAGCAGCGCGACGGCACCGGCCGAATCGACCAGGGCCGTATCCAACGTGATCACGATGCCGTTGAACCACTTGCTGCGGTGAAGCAGTTGAACCGGTCGTCCCGCTTCAGTCTCGCCCACGGCGAGCACGGCAGCGATTCTGTTCGGCGGGACGGGCAGGTCGAGTGAATCGAGGGCGATGCCCTGACGCAGACGGCGGTCGAGGGCCCGCTGGCTGAGCAAATGGACTCCGGCATTCGGGCCGCCGAGGTCCACGCCACAGCCCTCCTTGTCGGCGAACCCGACCCAATGGTGGTCCGGTGCAATCTGCGCGCAGGTGCCACCGCCGGCTGACAGGG
>CALKUW010000187.1 GCA_937996585.1 uncultured Flavobacteriales bacterium | reverse complement strand
CGGCGGGACGGTCCCACCGCGGTGCAGGGGCCATGCGGCCCGGCGTCAACCCAGTTCCGGGGGTTCCCAGATGCGCGCCTCGACAAGCGAGGACCAACCGCCCGGAGGCGGCACCAAGTGCAAGCGTTGCCCGTCGAGGGCCAGACGGATGCGGTTCTTCTGCAGGAAGGCCTCGTACTCGGCCGTCTTGTCCTTCTCCTCTTCCGGCCCTTCGCGCTCCTCCTCCTGTCCCTCTTCGGACTCTTCGGACTCCATGTCGAAGGCCAGGACGATGCCGTCGCCCTCCAGCGCAAGGCACGCCTCGGCCACCTCGAGCACGGCGCACCCCGCGAGCAGGATGCCGAACAGCATGAGGGCGGTATGACGAAGTGCTTCCATTGCTTCCGTAAAGGAACTTCACTTCTTCATCATTGTTCACACGTTGGGCACGGGTTTCACCTGAATTTGCAAACCCACCCGTCCACACCATGGCCACCTCTACCCTCCTCCGCCTCGTGCCGGCGCACAACGAGCCCATCGGCGGGCTGTCGACGCAACGGGCCTTCCCCACCGGCGCCCTGCCCGACCTGAACCCGTTCCTCTTCCTGAACCACCACGGGCCGCAGACCTACGGCCCCAACAACCCCGGCCTGCCCTTCGGCCCGCACCCGCACAAGGGGTTCGAGACGCTGACCTTCATCGAGGAGGGCCTGCTCGCCCACCGCGACTCCACGGGTGGATCGCATGTCAGCGGTCCTGGCGGCGTTCAGTGGATGACGGCCGGGAGCGGCATCGTGCACACGGAGGTTTCGCCCGAAGAATTCATGCGGGACGGCGGTCCGTGCCACCTCTTGCAGCTGTGGATGAATCTACCTGCCGCCCACAAGGGCGTACCTCCCTCCTACCACTCGGTCGATCCGGAAGGCCTCGCGGTGGGCCGCGGCGAAGGGTGGTCGTGGGAAGTGATCAGCGGATCGGTGGATATCGAAGGCACCCCCATCACGGGCCCGGTGGACTCCCTGACGGGGCTGTTCACCTCGCGCGTCAAGCTCGAAGGCGGGGCGCGGTTCACCTTCGACGTCCCCGCCGGACGCACCCTTCTCCTGTACGTCGTGTCCGGTGAGGTGCGGTGCGGCGATGCGGTACTGAAGCCTTTCCTGACTCCCGTGTTCGACCGGGCGGGCGGTGTATTGACGCTCGAAGCCCTGTCCGATGCGACGCTGCTGCTGTGCCACGGCGACCCCATCGATGAGCCGGTGGTGGCCTATGGCCCGTTCGTGATGAACACCGATGAGGAGATCCAAACCGCCTTTGCCGAATACCGGTCCGGGCGGTACGGAACGGTGGTTTGATCAGCGGATGATCGTCACCTGGCCCTGCATGCGGAAGGGCAGACCGAGCTCCGAGTCAATGACGATGACCCAGTTGTAGACGTCGTTGCCCACGAAGTAGGTTCCGTCCACCACATTGCCCATCCAGCCTTCCTCCGGATTCTCCGTGGAGAAGACGAGGTCGCCCCAACGGTTGTAGACCTCCAACCGGTAATCCTCGACCTGTTCAATCGGTGCGACGGAAGGAAGGAAGGTGTCATTGATCCCATCGTTGTCAGGCGTGAAGGCGGAGGGCACATAAACCTGGACATCGCCGATGACCTCGATGTAGCGGCACAACCGGTCGGCACAGCCGAATGGGGATACCACGTCCAGGCACACCTGGTAGGTGTCCCCGAAATAGGGCGGGAAGGCGTGGTCGAGGATGTAGAAATTGCCCTCCTCTGTCCCGTCCACCGTCCAGGACAGCGCGTCGATGTCGCCTTCGCTCTGGGAGACGAATTGCACCTTGTCGTCCTGCACGGTCGGGAATTCCGGGAAGTATCCGAAGTCGGCCACGGGGGTTTCCATGCCCATGAAGGTGGCCGTGGCGGTTCCGCTGCAGACCAGGTCGGCATCGCCCGCCGTCACCGTGCATGTCACGGGCAGGGCGCCCACCTCGACGAGTTCGTTCCACGAAGCCGCTGTGGAATCCTGGCCGGCCCAGGTCCATTCGGTGGTGTAGAGCACCCCATTGTAACCGGTCACGCTCGCATCCAAGGCCCCTTCGAAGGGCGCACATTCGGCCACGAATTCCTCCGAAAGGGTGACCTGGGGAATGGGGTCAATACGGAGTTCGAAAACCGTGAAGTCGCTGCATCCCCCTTCCGATTGAACCTCGAGGGTTACAGGGAAGACCCCGACCGTACCCTGGGGCACCTCCCAAACTGGGCCGGTTGCCGAACCGAACGAGGCAGACCAACTGAAATCCAAAGCACCGGTTCCGGTCGAAGCCTCGGTGAGCTGGACGGCCTCATCGGCGCACCACAGCGTGTCCGCGGTCACGGCCGCCTCTGGTAGCGAGAAGACTTCCACGCTGGCTGACGCCACGTCCGTGCAGCTGGCCCCGTCGGGGTGGTTCTCGACAAGGTTGAGCACGATCTGCTGCGTTCCGGCCGCGTTGGACACCTGAAGTGGCAATGTGTTTCCTGCCACCGTGATGCCCGTGCCGTTCCAGGTCCAATTCGGGGTGACGCCAGGACCGTAAGGCGTGACCGAGACCGGCACGGCGGATCCTTCGCAAACGTCCTGGAGGAGGAAGTCCGCGACGGGGTTGGCGTGGATGGTCAGGGGGCTGGTCAATTGGGCCGCACAGCCGCCTTCCGCCACGACGTCCATGGTGATGGTGTAGCTGCCGACGGACAGGACCCCGAGGTCGAGCTGGCCCGCCACGGTCTGCTGGCTCCCGGTGCCGTCCGCAAAGGTCCACGTCGTGGTCATCGGCACCCCCGACGGAATGGTACTCGCGTCGTTGAACAGCGCAGGCTCACCTTCACAGAGGCCGGGCTCGAGGTCCCAATCGGCCAGCGGTGAGGCGAACACTTCCACTTCGACTTCGGCGGTGCTGCTGCACGTGACGGTGGCGTAGGCCTGATCGAGGTTCAAGACGACGTCCACCGTCCCGAAGGCCGCCGAGACCACCGACGGCAATTCCGGTCCGGTCACAAGCATGGGATTGCCGTTCCACGTCCAGGTCGCCACACCGAACTGGGCGGTGGGGTCGGTGGCGCTCCAGGGGATGTCCGTCCCCGCACAGACGTCCTGCGCCGTGAAGTCGGCGATGGGCGTGGGCTGGACTTCGAGAATGCCATTCAACTGGCCGGGACACCCTTCGTCGGTCAGGACGTCCAAGGTGATGTCATAGGCGCCGACCGCCGGCGTTCCGAGCGAAAGGGCCGGACCCGCCGTGGCATTGGGGCCGCTGCCATCATCCACGGTCCACGTGGATGTCCACGGAACGGGAGTGGCCAGCGTT
>CALKUW010000186.1 GCA_937996585.1 uncultured Flavobacteriales bacterium | reverse complement strand
GTTGTCCGCCGAGGTCGGTTCGGTCCAGGTGACCGCTGCCGAGCAGTTGCCGGTATCGTTGGTCTGAGAGATGTCCGCCGGCGTGCCGCTGATGGACGGAGCCTCATCATCGGTCACCGTGATGTTGAACGCACTGGTCGTGGTGTTGCCGTAGATGTCCGTGGCGGTGTAGGTCACCGTGGTGGTACCGACGGGGAAGGTGTCCCCGGGGCTGGCATCGGCGGTGAAGCTGGCCACAGCGCAGTTGTCCGCTGACGTCGGAGCGGTCCATGTCACCGCTGCCGAGCAGTTGCCTGCATCGTTGGTCTGAGAGATGTCCGCCGGCGTGCCGCTGATGGACGGAGCCTCATCATCGGTCACCGTCACATTGAACGCGCTGGTGGTGGTGTTGCCGTAGATGTCCGTTGCGGTGTAGGTCACCGTGGTGGTTCCGACGGGGAAGGTGTCCCCGGGATCGGCATCGGAGGTGATGCTGGCTACAGCGCAGTTATCGGTCGCTGAAGGCGCGGTCCAGGTGGCCACGGCCGAGCAGTTACCGGCATCGTTGGTCAGAGAAATATCTGCAACGGGCGGTCCAGTTGGGGCGGCTTCGAACCCTATGGTCTTGGAGTTGCCTCCATCGACAGCGTAGGTGATGTCGTCGTAGTAGAATCCGGATGAATTCGAGGAGCCTGCAAACGCGATGCGGTCACCGTATGCAAGCGGGAAGCCGTTGTCTTGGCGCCACAGGTTGATCCAGGTCGGGACGTTCACTGCGGCTCCGCCATCGACGCTGTACTCATAGGTATCCAGAGTCGGGTCGACCAGATCACCGTAGCTCACGGTGATGTTGATGCGGTGCCACTGGCTGCGGTCGAGGTTGGTGGCGATATCCATCAGCGGGAATGTTCCTGCGGAGTAGGTGTAGCTCTGGACCTGGAGTCCTCCGTCGCCGTCGGCAGCGTTGGTGATCAGTAGGTTGAATCCGGTGCGGTCATCGCCCGCCTCGGTACCGTTGTATACGCGGTGCACGGCGCCGTCTCCCGTCAGGGACTCTGCCTTGAAGTACAGCTCCACGGTGTAGGTCTGGTTGGCCAGGTCGGCTTGGGCGTAACCCAGGTCCGGCGTGAAGGGTGAACCCGAACCCGGGTTGTTGTAGGCGTTGGTGAAGAACCAGCTGTTGCTTCCGCTGTTGGCCTCGGCATCGGTGACGGTCTCGTCATCGGTGGCGTCGTTGGTGAAGTAGGTTCCGTCACCACCGGACCATCCCTCTTGGATGGTGCCGCTTCCTGAGTCGGAGATCGGGCCTAGGGCGTAGTCTTCATCGCCGCCACCACTAGCACCACCGGCAAAGATCGGAGCCTCATCGTCGGTCACCGTCACATTGAACGTGCTGGTCGTGGTGTTCCCGTTGATGTCCGTAGCGGTGTAGCTCACCGTGGTCGTGCCCACTGGGAAGGCGGTTCCCGAAGTGTAGTTGGAGGACAGGGTCTCGCCCGGGCAGTTGTCTTCCGTGGTAGGCTCGGTCCAGGTCACTGCGGCTGAGCACAGACCGGCATCGGCGCTGACGGTGATGTCAGCGGGCGTTCCGGAGATGGTGGGGTCCTGGTCGTCCACCACGATCACGTTGAAGGTGGCGGTGGTCTCGTTACCGGAGACGTCGGTAGCGGTGTAGGTCACCGTTGTGGTACCGAGGAAGAAGGTTGTTCCCGACGCGATATCGGAGGACAGGCTCACTCCGGGGCAGTTGTCTGCTGCAGTGGGCTCGGTCCAGTTGACGGCAGTGGTGCAGAGTCCTGCATCGGCGCTGATGGTGATGTCAGCGGGCGTTCCGGAGATAGTGGGGTCCTGGTCGTCCACCACGATCACGTTGAAGGTGGCCGTCGATGAATTTCCATAGATGTCGGTGGCGGTATAGGTCACCGTGGTGGTTCCGAGGAAGAAGGTGGTCCCTGGCGCGATGTCAGATGTCAAACTGGCCAGGGCACAATTATCGGCTGCAGTGGGCTCGGTCCAGGTGACGGCCGTGGTGCAGGCACCATTGTCTGCAGCCTGTGTGATGTTGGCCGGCATGCCGCTTATGGATGGCACCTCATCGTCAGTCACGGTCACGTTGAACGAGGCCGTGGAGCTGTTTCCGTGGATGTCCAGGGCCGTGTAGGTCACCGTGGTCGTTCCCACCGGGAAGGTGTCTCCCGGGGCGGCGTCGGAGGTCAGGCTCGCCACGGCGCAATTGTCGCTCGACGTAGGTGCGGTCCAGGTCACTGCGGCCGAGCAGTTGCCGGTGTCATTTGATTGAGAGATGTCGGCAGGAATTCCGCTGATGACGGGCGCCTCATTGTCCGTGATGGTCACGGTGAATTGGATGCTCGTGTTGTTGCCGGAAGGGTCCGCGGCCAGATAGGTCACGGTCGTGGTGCCCACGGGGAACGTGTCGCCCGGGCTCTTCGTGCTGCCGAAGTTGGCAATGGAGCAGTTGTCGGAGGCGGTGGGAGCCACCCAGGTCACCGCGGCAGAGCATACGCCCGCGTCGGCGGTCTGGGTGATGTTGGCGGGGGCGCCGGTGATGACGGGGTCCTCGTCGTCGGTAATGGTGACGTTGAAGGAACTCGTGGTGATGTTGCCTGCAGTATCCGTAGCCGTATAAGTGACCGTGGTTGTGCCCACGGCAAAAGAGCTTCCCGAAGCCAAATCCGAATCAAAGGAGTCCATTCCACAATTGTCCGCAGCTGAAGGCTCAGTCCAGGTCACAGTTGTGGCGCACAAGCCCGCATCGGCTGAGGCGGTGATGTCGGAAGGCATGCCGCTGATGCTGGGTGCTTCGCTGTCGGTCACGGTCACCGTGAAGCTCTCGGTCGTGGTGTTGCCGGATTCATCTTCCGCGGTGTAGGTCACGACGGTCGCGCCCACAGAGAAGGTGGAGCCGGATGCCACATCGGAGTTGATCGTGGCTGAAGTGCAATTGTCCTGGGCTGTAGGCTCGGTCCAGGTCACAACGGCAGAACAATTGCCTGCGTCATTGGCCTGGGTGATGTCGGAAGGCATGCCGGAAATGATGGGGCCTCCATTGTCCTCAACGGTCACGTTGAACGAGATGGAGGCGGAGTTGCCGGCGGCATCCAATGCGGTGTAGGTGACCAGCGTGGTGCCGATGGAGAAGGTGGAGCCTGATTCCTGATTGGCGGTCAAGCTCGTGACACCACAATTGTCCGTGGCCGTGGGGCCGGTCCAGGTCACCACTGCAGAACACTGTCCAGCCTCAGCCATCACCGTTACATCCGACGGGATGTTGTCCAGCACAGGGTCCTCATCATCGGTGACGGTCACCGTGAAGGAGGCATTGGTGCCATTGCCATAGATGTCGGTGGCCACATAGGTCACCGTCGTGGTGCCCACGTTGAAGGTGCTGCCGGGTGCCTTTGCGGTGGTCAGCAACTGCAGGGCGCAATTGTCACTCGCGGTCGGAGGCGTCCAGTTGACCGTCGTCGAACAGAGACCGGCATCGGCGCTTTGGGTGATGTTGGCCGGCACGCCGCTGATGACGGGGTCCTCATTGTCGCTCACCGTCACAATGAAGCTTGCAGTACTGGTATTGCCGGCCTCATCCTCGGCAGTGTAGGTCACCGTGGTGTTGCCCACAGGGAAGGTGGCTCCGGGACTGTGGCTGGAGGTCAGACCCGACAAGGCGCAATTGTCCTGTGCGGTCGGGGCGGTCCAGGTCACCACTGCCGAGCAGTTGCCCGAATCATTGGTCTGGGAAATGTTGGACGGCATGCCGGAAATCACCGGGTCCTCGTCATCCGTGATGGTCACCGTGAAGGAAGCCGTGGCGGAGTTGCCCTCAGCATCGGTGGCCGTGTAGGTCACCGTGGTGACCCCCACATTGAAGGTGTC
>CALKUW010000185.1 GCA_937996585.1 uncultured Flavobacteriales bacterium | reverse complement strand
CCGCTGTAGGTGCGGATGGAACCGACCGCCGCCTTCCGGGAGGCGAGGTACTGCTTGCTCTGACCGGTGAGGAGTACCGGGTCGTAGGGCTCGTACTGGTTGTAGCCATAGGCGATGGCCATGAAGTAGTACGTCTTGTAGTTGATGAGGCGGTTGTCGCCCTGGGCGAACGCATCGTTGGTGACGCGGAAGCTGTGGCGGATGCCTTCGTTCTCGCCATTGACCATCAGCGTCGGTACCGGGAGACCCATTTCGGGATCCTGGTCGAAGTTGATGATCATGTCGATCTCGTCCTGGATGTCGCACTGGTAGATGAGGCGTGCGGCTTCCACATCGTCCAGTTCGTCCGGACCGACCTCGTCGTCGCGGAGCTGGTAGATCTGGTAACCCTGGAAGACGTAGCTGCGCGATGCTGTATCGAGCACCTCACCGGCGGCGTTGAACTCTGGAATGCCCGGATCGAACTTGGTGTAGCGCTCTTCGAAGTTGTTCGAGATGGGGTTGTCGTTGGTCAGGTAGAGGATGAGCTCCTTGTCGAGCTCCTGGACGGTCACGTCCGGTGCGTCGGGACCAGAGACGATCTCGAAGCAGTTGTCGAACAGGGCCTGGGCCTTGTCGTCGGCCACACGCATCAGCTCCACCGAGGCGAAGGGGTCACCGGCCGTGGCCCGCGCCCACACCACGCCCACCGTGATGTTGTTGTAGTCGCCCGGCTCGAGTGTAAACGGCCCTGCGGCCTGGATGAATCGGCGGTCGGCGGACGGGTTGCCTGCGGTCTGCTCGGTCCACGGCTCGACGGGCACGCCGCCCGTACCCCACTGGTTGGGATCGGTGTCGCCCGGGAACATGTAGTCGCATTGGGTCTCGGAATCGGAGATGCCCTGTCCACCGTAGGTCATCTTCTGGCCGTTCTTCCAGATGCCGTTCATGTAGTTGTAGTAGTGGACCGGCGTCGTGGGCTCTCCGTTGATCGGGTCGCCGGAGTTGTTGTAGTACACGAAGCGGCGCATCCCGAAGCGCTCGTTGTCTGCCACGCCGTCACCGTATCCGATGCCGATGCCGCGGTACGGGATGCCGAGGCTGTCCTGGGCGTCGGAGAAGTCGAGCGTGAGGGGGTTGTCGAGGCTGTCGGCGTCCTGGTAGGGCCCCTCGAAGAAGTCCACACCGACGGCGGGCGGGTTCTCGCCGTAACCGTTTGCGCCGCAGTTCTCGTCGTTGGCGTCACCGTTGTAGCAGTAGCCGAGTCCGCGCTGGACGTCGCAGCCCACGTAGTCGTCGTTGTAGCAGCCGAGGTCGGCGTCGACCCAGCTTCCGAAGTAGGTGTTCGTCAACGTCTGCGTGCCCTGGTTGATGAGCACGTAGTTGTAGAACGTCATGTTGTTGATCTCGTCGTTCGTTGAGAACGCGAAGGCCTGGGCCCGGATCTCCATGCCGATGGGCTCGCCCTGCGACTCGGAGTGCACGTTGCCCTTGTCGTTGAAGATCCAGTAGAAGTTCTGGTCACCGTACAGCGGCACGGGGTCCTCGCGGCGGCGGTTCTTACAGTCGATCTCCTGCAGGAAGTCGTACCAGGGGTAGTCGCCGAGGGTTGGGTCGTAGAATCCGTCCCCGTCGAAGTCGTAGAACGGAGCGAGGTAGAAGTCCTGGCCGAGGGCGGTGTTGCCCATGGCCGGGTAGTTGAAGAAGTTGGTCGGGATGGCGTATCCGTCGGGGAACTCCTCATCGACCGTACCCGCCGTCACGGCCTCGAAGTACTGGCGGTGGCGCTCGCTTTCGGCGCGGGTGGTCACGAAGAACTTGTCGTACTCGTTGCAGGTGCTCTCATCGACCTCGGCGGAACCGTCGTTGGTCAGCGGCCCGGGCCAGTAGTCGTTGCCGGAGGCGCGGAACTTGATGGCCGCGAGCTTGAGCTGTTGGTCGGGGCTGATGCCCCCCATCCAGAGCGAACCGGCGTAGATGGAGTGCGTATTGCCGTCCTTCGGGATCTCGTAGGCGGCGTTGCCCTGGGCGCGGTTCTGCCAGAGGGAGCCTCCGGTCTCGACCAGCGCGCGGACGTTGTTCCACTCGAGGTTCTTGAGGGCGGCGGCAGGGGCACAGGCGGCGGCCACGGAGCGAGGCTGGGCGGCGCCGAGGGTGCCGTTGCTTTCTCCGGTGGCGTTGGGGCCTGCGGCACCCGGTCCGTTGGGTCCGACGTACTTGTAGGCCATGGCGTCACCTGCGGTGAACAGGGCGGCGCCGAGGGCGAGGGCGAGGATGCGGTTTCGTGTCATCTTCTTGGTGAACGCTGTGTACATGGAGCAGGTTGGCTGGGATCAGAAGTCGAGCTTCACGCCCAGGCGGATGGTGCGGGGCACCCCGAGGTTGAACGGGTTGTCCACGTACATGCTGTAGTAGTTCCGGTAGGCATCCGGATCATTCTTCGTCTCGATCTGCGGCTGGTACTGCGCGGCGGCGAGGTAGCCGTCGTCGTCAGGCGTACCGGTGAAGCGGTACACGCCGGTGATGTTCTGCGTGTTGAGCAGGTTGGTGATCCAGAAGTAGACGTTGAGGAAGGCCTTCTTCTGGTCCTCACCCTCACCGAACGTGAGCTCGAAGCTCTTGTCGATGTTGGTGTTGAGGGTCACCTGCCAGGGGAGGCGGCTGCCGTT
>CALKUW010000184.1 GCA_937996585.1 uncultured Flavobacteriales bacterium | reverse complement strand
TCCCGGGAAGCGCGACGGCGACTGGGGCTACGCCTGGATTCCGGTGGTCGGCCCCATCATCGGAGGCTTACTCGGCGCCGTGCTCTACAGCGCGCTGGTCTGAGCCTGTATCTCGGCGAAGTGGACCAGCCGGATTTCACCGGGGTCCGCCGGTTCGCCATCAGGCCCGAAGAAGCCAACCACCCGCACTTCACCGGGCAGTAGGGTGAATCCGTTGTCCTCGAATCGCCCTTCGGCCACGGTCCGCAACCACACCCCCACTGCGGGTGCATCCGTGGTGAGGCTCACCCCATGGCGGACCGTATCGGCTTGAATGATGGTAGGAGCCCAATCCAAGCTGCCCGCAGGTCTGAATGTGTGGTGCCCGGCATCGATGAGCGAAGCGGCACTGTCTGCTGTGGCCCATTGCCAGGTGAGGATGTGTTCGTCCGGTATGACGGCGGCATCGGGTGCTGACCAGGAAGTGGTGGTGAAATCCGCCACGGAGAGACCGAACTGCCCCGCATATGCAATCTTGCCGGCCAAGTCGACCAATGCCCACTGAAACAGGCCCTCCACGGGAGCTGGACTGTCGTTGACGATCTCGAAGGCCACCACATCGCCCTGCGTGCGGTCGGGCAGGACGCGGATGGGCTGGTTGGCATGCCTCACGGCGTGATGGGCCAACTTCCAACGACCGGCGTGGTCTACCGTCGACCAGGACACCGTCGGCCAAACGTCGTCGAGCTGCCAATACAGCGAGCCCGAAGTGCGTCCTTTTGAGCAGCGGTGGCGCTCCACCCCTTGGCGCAGTCCCTCCGCCTGGGTCAATTGGGTCAGGTAGATCCAGGCATCCAGCCGGTCAATCCCATCCGACTCCGCTGTGGCAGGGTCGGCGAAATACATCCCCGAATAGAACTGCATCATGTCCCAGCCATCAAAGCCCGGTTCCAGCCACTCCATCTTGCTACGCTGGCGGAACTGCAGCACCGTATCCTCATAGAACCTCACCCCCACTTCTTCGAGCGTCCGCCTATCGGGCAGGCTCTGCAAGCCGAATTCGCTCGCAAAGCGCCCCCCGTCATAGGAATAGAAATCGAATCCGGCCTTGCCGAACCAGACCCCCCAATCGTGTTGGTCCCCCGATTCACGGGGCTGCTCGGCGTCGAGGTGGTGGGGCGATGACGGCTGGTATTCGCCTCCGCCCAGGTCCGCCACCAAAGCGGGCAGGTCCTGTTCGAAGAGCCGGCGATAGGCCGATTCGACCGCCGCGGAGTCCGCACCGTGCAAATCATAGATGTCCTGCCAACCCCACTCGCGCCAGGCCTTTTCCGTCTCGTTGTTGCCCGCCCAAATCGCCAGCGAAGTCCGGTTCCGCAACCGCACCACCTGCTCCCGCGCCTCGGCGAGGAAGTTTCCACGCCAAGCGGAATCGACCGGCACCATCGCACAAGCGTTCATGAAGTCCTGCCAGACGAGAATGCCGTGCTCATCGCAGAGGTCGTAGAGCGATTCCTCACCGTAATGGGCACCGCCCCAGATGCGGATCATGTTCATGTGGGCCGCCACCGCATCGTCGATGACGCGGCCCCATCGCTCCTCCGCCCGAACGGGGAAGAAATCCGGGGGAATCACATTGGCACCCCGCACCTGGACGGGAACCCCATTGACCACACATTGCATGGCATGGCCGAAGGCATCTGCCCCGCGGTTCCATTCGATCGTGCGGACACCGAATCGGGTCTCAACCAAGCGCCCGGCAGCATCACTCAAGACCAGGTCGTACAGCGGCTGCTCCCCCATGCCATTGGGCCACCACAATGATGGATTCGGAATGGCCAAGCGGTGATGCCGCTCGTCCACTCGGGTCCATTCCAACGGCATATCGCTCCCATCGCATTGCAGCTCGGGCCGCACGCCCTCCACAGCAGCATCCCAGAGGACGTCGTATTCCGCACGCTCGGGACCAATGGACACCGGCACCAGGCGGAACGTGGGCAGTTCACGGTCCACCCTTACCCAGCGGACGGGCTTCCAGATTCCGCTCGTCACCAGACGCGGGCCCCAGTCCCAGCCAAAGTGGTACTGTGCCTTGCGCGAAAAGACACTGTTCTGCTGCCCTACCGGTCGCGCTTCATTGCTGACGGGAATCGGAAACGGCGATTGTTCCAGCAGCGATTGACCCTCCCTGACCGGACTGCGGAAAACCACCTCCAGGGTGTCATCACCCTTCAGATTCAACCCGGACCGGGGAATCCGCCAGCGCCGGTGCATGTTGTCCGTCCGAAGCACCCCCAATCCATTGACCAGGATGTCGGCATGGGTATCCAGCCCTTCGAATTCGAGCACCCATTCGCCTTCAGCGGGCAGTGTTGGCACTGGACATCGGTACCGCCAATCCCGCTCTTCCACCCACTGCACCTCCCATTCTGCCGTGTCATTGAAGGGGTCACCCAACTGGCCCGCGGCCATCAGGTCGGTGTGGATGCAGCCGGGAACATCCGCCGGATGCCATTGGCCTTCCATGTCCTGCCACTCCCAACCCTGCCATAGGATGGTTCGAGCTGTATCGCCCTTGGACAGGTTGCATCCTGTGCATACCAAGATGAACAGGCAGAACCAGAGAAAAGAGCACTGTCGGAGCGGCTTTGACATGGGCGGAATTTACCGATTCCGAAGGCACCGCCGCCGCCGACTCCTTCGATATAATACGCTGGAATAGTACTCATTATGGGCGTTTCATGCCCCGAATAATGCCACTGCACACCTAAAAAATGCGGCTTGTAGAACAAGAGTCGCGATTTCCTGTTCACTGTTTCCACCATTCACAATCAAACCCATGCGCAGCCTGTTTACCATGCTCGGCCTGTCCCTCGGCATCCTGACCGCGACAGCCCAATGCGACGGAGACTACCA
>CALKUW010000183.1 GCA_937996585.1 uncultured Flavobacteriales bacterium | reverse complement strand
GGGTCCCCCATTTAGCTGGGGTGTAACCAGCGGGGGCCCGCCCGGAGGGCGGTCCCTTTCAAAGGACGGGACCCGCGCAGATAGCGCGAAGGATTTTTGCCGTTTAGTTGGTGGTGTGTATTACGCAGGAAATCTGATCTCTGACTGAGTGACGACAAAAGGACGGCGTTGTTCCTTGTTTAGTAATAGAGCTCGTTCAGCGCCCATTTGGTCCGGCTTCAGCGCCGTGAGAAGCATGATGGCTCGTTCGACGCGGCTCGTCGCCCGCTTTCCAGGCATGTAAGGCCGAGTTCCTGAGTCCAATATAGTGCTGAGCAATCGTCGCGTCGGTCAAAGTTTTGGCCGTTGACGGGCGATCTGGTGCTACAAGTACAGTGTGTAAGTCCCACAAAAGCATATCACCATCGTCGTCATAATTATCATCATTATCATTGTCGTCGTCATCATCATCATCACCACCACCACCACCACCACCACCACCATCATCATCATCATCATCAGCAGCAGCAGCAGCACTCACGGCGGCGACAACGAGTGGCGACAGCCGCGAGGGCATCCACCGCAGCAACACCTTTGGTAAAACAGTGCCAACCCAACCTTGATCGACTCCGCCCCCAACCCAAATATCGCTGTAGCCGATGGACATTTCATCTCACTGTACTGCTGTCCCACGCTGCTTGCCTATCCCGAGCATGCCGTCCGCTACAGTTGGCTACTCCCTCCCTCCCTCCCTCCCTCTCTCACGAAGAATGGAAGGAAATTTGAGTATATGCGGCCCGTGAACGCTGCGGATGATGGCGCATCATCCAGACCGCTGGCCGAGAACACCGAGGCCATGCGCCGCTGGTCTTTAGGGGGGGCTTATCGGCGCGTCGCTCGAGGCCCTTGGCGCGCCTACACGAGAGGCCCGGCCAAAGGGTTCTTGAAGAACGGAGCTGCGGCACTGATGCGCGAGGCCAACGAGATCGGCAGCGGCAGCGGGGCCTGCGCGAGGCAGGGGCGTGGGGTGCGTCGGAGAAGCGCGCCTTTTCGGAGTTGCAGCTCACTGGGCTTCGGCTTGCTAGAAGAAAACAGGAGGGCGGTCCAGCGCTTCGCGCGTTTATGTCCATTTAAATACCCGACCATGGCGCGATTATTCACCGCAATGGGAGTTGGTGGTAAAAAGCTACTGTAAACTACCTCGGATCTGTGATGTCGCGCCTGCTTGTACCAGGCACCGAGCAGCCGCGTCTCGAACGGGGTCGGTCTTCAATCGGAACTGACGGGCTTGGAACTCGAACTAACACAACCCCATATGGCACAGAAGCCAGTGCTGCGGGGTGAAGTGGGGTGCGCGTGTGTTGCGCGTGAGGTCAGTGTCGAGAGAGGAGGTATGGGCGAGCGCGGGTGTGCAAGGCGCTTGGGTGGGTGGGTGTGGGTGTGAAGCCGATTAGGGCGTGTTTGTGTTTGTGGAGTCAGAGGCCCTCTTTGTTGTGGTGCTCCCCCGCAGGCGTTGTGCAATGCACCGCATGACTCCGGTATGTGCTGGAAACAGTTCATGATGTGTTTGTAGGATACTTGGTTTGTGGCGGCATTTCATTCTACCCCCATGCACGACCCGGGGCTGAAGGAGGTCCAACGTCCAGCTCGGGTCTGCGTGTGCAAGGGTGCCAGTGTACTACCTTGCCTCCTCAGTTGTTGTTGTTGGCGTCGAAGACCGCCCGCCGTTCGGCGATCTCGGCTGCGCGCTGCGCCACCGCCCGACGCTTGTCCTCCGGAGTCACCCTGGTGTCGCCCCGTGGTTGCCGCACGAAGGGTTTGCCAATGGCGAAGGGGGGCGTGGTTACGAGCTTGTGCCACCCGGCGCGGTCCTGCGCCAGGTGTGCCCACTCGGTGAACACCGTCGGAAGGCCGAAGTGGTACAGGTGGCGTTGAAGCGACCGGCCGTAGGTCATCTCTTGGCCGCCGGCGACGCGGGGCTCTCGGATCCAGGAGAGCATGAGGCGCTTGGGGAGGCGGTTCTTGGGCATGCGCGCCACGTGCCCTGCCCAGAGCAGCGTGCGACTCGCAAGGTAGTGCTCGAGCGAGAAGACCCCGGTGCGCTTCTGAAGGCTCTCGGAGGTAATGCGGTGGACTAACGCCTGGTAAATGGTGACGCGGCACATCTCGCGGACCCGCTTGTTGTGCCAGTTGCTCAGCCGCCGCACCGACTCTGCCGTGAGGCACCACGACTCGCAGCCGTACAGCAGGACCGCCAGGACGCCGCCCGCGTACACCTTTCCCTTGAGCCGCTCGGGGATGTCGGCGGAGCCGGAGATCTTGCTACGCATCGCGCCAAAGGCCTGGGACGCCTTCTTGATCCGAGCCTCGACGTCGTGGTGGTCAGACAGGTCAAAGTGGAGGAGCGAGCCGAGGTACACGAACGACTCCGTGAAGCCAACGGTGCCGCCGCAGTCGAGCGCCAGGTCCGAGGTGTCGCCGTCGCCGTAGGCGTCCGTCCGCGCCGGGCAGTACATGGCCTCAGTCTTGCTCCGCTTGCCGTTTGACCCGACGTGCATGAGGAGGCCGAAGAGCCGAAGGTGGTCGTAGATCGCGTTGCTCGCCGCCAGGAGCGCCACCCGGGAGGCGAGTGGGGTGGCCGCATCGTCAGCGTACAGCGAGGCCCAAAAGCTGAACGAGAACTCGCCCTTGTTGCTCCAGTCGGTTCTGGACACGTGGCCACCGTTCTTCCCTTCCGTGCGCGTGTTGTTCTGGAACTGCAGCTTGGCGTCTGCCGGCATGGCCTTCTCCAGGGTCTCAAGCGCGGCCTGCATCACGAAGAGGAAGAGGGTCGGGCTGAGCGGGCACCCCTGCTTGACGCCACCGGTGCACAGCACCGCCACGGGCTCGCCGTTGAGGTCGAAGGTCACCTG
>CALKUW010000182.1 GCA_937996585.1 uncultured Flavobacteriales bacterium | reverse complement strand
GGCAACGGCGTGTCTGCCGCCCACGTAGTCAGCGATCCGGCGCTCGAACTCCTCCGTCTTCGGGCCGAGGGCCAGACGTCCGGAGCGGACCACGTCCGCCACTGCCCGGACGTCCTCTTCGGTGATGTCCGGGGCCGACATGGGAACTCTGTTGTTCATGCAGCCCTCCTCGATCGAAGCGGCCGAGCAGGGACGCCGCCAACCCTAGCCCCGGGGGCAACGTTCCGGACCACCGCCGCCCCTGCGCCCACCACGCTCCATGGCCCGATGGAGGTCCCAGGGATCACTGACGCCCCGATGCCCACCAAAGCCCCTTCCTCGACGCGGACCCCTCCCCCGAGGTTTGCTCCTGGGGCGAGGTGGACGAAGTCCCCCGCGATGCAGTCGTGGTCGACCGTAGCGCCCGTGTTGACGATGACGTGGGCCCCGAGGCGCGCCTCGGGCTGGACCACTGCCCCCGCGAGCACCACCGTTCCCGGTCCCACCACCACCGAGGGATCCACGTACGCCTGAGGGTGAACCACCACAATCCATTCCCACCCTGGCAGTTCCGCCGCAAACTTGGCCCGGAGGCGGTTGTCCCCGAAAGCCAGGACCCCCTGCTCCGGGGGGATGCGCCTGGCCTCAGCGATCGAACCCAGGACCGGAACCCCAAGCACGTAGCTGTCTTGCTTCTGAAGGTCGTCGTCAAACAGCCCCGCTACGGCCCAGCCCGCGGCACGCAGCGTGCTCACCACCACCTTGGCGTGGCCCCCGGCGCCGAACACAAAGACGCCCACCTAGCCACCTCTCCCCTGGAACTTGGCCACCGTGGCCTCCCCTGGGCCACTGACCCCTTTCCCCGCGAGGACCCTGATGAAGGTTCGCACGAGGATTACCAGGTCAGTTCTTACGCTCACGTGGTCTACGTACCAGACGTCAAGCTTGAACTTCTCCTCCCAAGAAAGGAGGTTCCGTCCGCTCATGATGACCGGGCCTGCCATCCCAGGTCGGACCTCTTGGCGGCGGGCCTGCTCCGGGGTGTAGAGGGGTAGGTACTCCATGAGGAGCGGCCGCGGGCCGACGAGGCTCATGTCCCCCCGAAGAACGTTCCACAACTCCGGGATCTCGTCCAGGGAGAGCTTGCGGAGGACACGCCCGACTCTGGTTAGGCGCTCCCCGTCGGGCAGAAGGGCACCCTTCGCGTCCCGCCGGTCGGTCATCGTGCGGAACTTGTACATCACGAACGGCCTCCCGTGAAGGCCAGGCCGGACCTGGCGGAACAGGACCGGCGAGCCCATGGTAAACCGGACCAAGAGGGCGACGAGGAGCGCGAGCGGGAAGAGGACCACGAGGACCAGGCACCCGAGGACCACGTCCACAACCCGCTTGCCATACCGGCGGTACCAGCCACGCGCCGCCACGATTCGATTTTACACCCCGCGCCCATCGGATAGGCCGGCAAGCCCCGGAAACGGGCGTAGGGCGTTGGACCCCATGTCACCGGTGGGGCAGCTCGGAATGACCTCCGCAGACAAGCCGCGGCGCCACGCGCCCTTCACTTCCGTTCTAGCGGCGGGGCTTGTCCTCGACGACCGTTTCGGTTCCGGGAAGGGGGGAGTTCCCCACGTGCCACCACCGATCGGCCGCGACCCTCTCCGTTCCTGCCCCTGCCTGGGCAGCCACCCTCCCTACAACACGGTCAATTCCTCCCCTCTGTCAGCCCGGTTCACACGGCTACTGAACGAGGAGAAGACCACCACTTCGTCTACGCAACGGATTACAAAGCAAGCTGAAGCGACTTGGAAAGGGGCTCCTGCCTTTGGACTCCAGACCGCGGCCTCTCGACTCCGGACCACGGACTCCGCACGCACCAAGCCCTACGGACCACGCACCCCAGGCGCCCGACTACGGACTACGTCCCTTAGGACGCGTTCCAACCGCTCCGCGAGCTTCCGGATGTCGTGGTGCTCCTGGACATCACTGGAGTTGCCCGTGTGGCCCCATCGTCCCCCGAACCAGCCGAGATCGTCTGATTGGCCTGCTCTACAACCCCATCTCGCGGAGGAGGATGGTGTTGATCTTGTGGACGTCAAAACGTTCTTTTGCAAGTCGTCGGCTCTCTCGGCCCATCGTCTCCACCAGCTCAGGGTGGCGGATGAACTGCTCCATAGCCCCCACCAAGGCGTCCACGTCTCGAACTGGGACGAGGAAGCCGTTCACGCCCGGGATGACCGTTTCTCGGCAGCCTGGGGCATCAGTGGTAATCACCGGCCGGGCCATGGCCATCGCCTCCTGCGTGCTCCGGGGGAGACCTTCCCGATAGGACGGGAGGACAAAAACGCTTGTTTGTGCAAGCCACGGTCGTACATCTGGAACCTGCCCTGGCCACTCCAGCAGTCCCTCTTTCACCCAAGCCTCAACTACACTCCTCGGAATAGCACCTGGGTTTGTGTCCAACCCCCCGAGCAGGATGAAGCGAGTCAATGGATGCCGGCCTTTCACCCGCCGAGCCGCCTCAGCGAACTCAGCGACGCCCTTCTCCCTGAGGAGACGCCCAACAAAGAGGAAGGTCAACGGCTCCTTGACGGGCGGGGCAGGCGTGAACTCTCGCAGATCAAGACCGATTGGACCAAGCAGGAAAGATTTCCTGGCTCTGACCAGCCCACTCGATACGAACTCGCCGAGATCATCGGGGTTCAAGAAGAACACACGGGTAGCCTTGGACAAGGAAAGCCTGTACAGGAGGCGTACCACGCTTCGCAGAACTTTGCGGCCACAACTCTGCTTCACGCCGGGGTCTGTAAAGGCGTACCCCAGGCCTTCGATCATCGCCAGCCTCTTGGGCACATGAGCAAGCCAGCCGGCGAGCGTCCCGTAGATGACCGGCTTGATGGAGTAAGCGAACGTCACGTCCGGACTGAGCCGGCGCAGTAGGCGCACCAGAAAGACGAAGTCCCGCGCATCCCGGAAAGGATTCAGTCCGGTCCGTGAAAGGTGGTAATCCACCGGTTCGGCCCCGAGCGCCTTCACCGCCAACCGGGTCCGCGGGTCATAGTCGGGTGCGAGGGCCAGGACCTCGTGGCCACAAGCCACCATGGCCTGGATGAGCGGGCCCCGGAAGTTGACAAGAGAACCCGCCTGGTTGGAGATCATCGAAACCCTACTCAACCCTTGCCCCCTTTCGACTCAGGAGCCCGCAGTAGAGCAACTCCCATTGGTCCACCACCCAATCCAGACTGAAGTTCGCCTCGCCCACCATTCTAGTCGGCTCTGTCCGCGGCGTTACCCTTTCCCTTCCACCGGAGCCAACCAATCAACGCAAGGGCTGTCAAAACAGAATTCCAGATGCACTTCCATAAGCCGCCTTAGTGAACGCGCCTCAGGTACCCTTGAAATGGGGGCAGACGCGAGAGATCTGCTCCGCCGGAAGTCACACAAAGGGGGTACACGCATGACGGTTGAAGGCCTGGGAAACGTTGTGGCAGCGCTCGCCTCCCCAAGGACACGGAACCAGGTCCCCGAGAAAACATCGACCTTCCCCTACCCCCCGCTGGGCTTGGGGCGGGCCACCCTCCCGCCGAGAGCAAGATCCCACGTACTGAGCAGCCTTCGCATCCACCTATATTTACCAATATCTCACGACCCCAATCCGCGATTACCCTTACGCCAGGTGGTTCCCCACCACCGCCAGTCCGCGGGGTTCGGTCTCCCGGTCCCCCTCAGGCCCTGCCCACGACGCCGGCGGTAGTGCCCAGTGGACTGAATCAGCATCATGGCCTGCGGGTACCTGTTGTGCCCGTACTCCTCTGGGAGGTGCCCCGCCACGGGATCTGCCAGGAGCCCAGTCTCCTCCGCATCCTCCTGTCCCACGACACACTTCAGATCTGCAAGCTGCTTCTCATAGACCCCGAACCCGTTCTTGCCCTTGGACATCTCCGGACCCTGCTGGAGGAAATCCCTCGTCCTGGTCAACCCGCTCCCTGGCTGCCTGCCAGCCGACAGACAGCTACGGCCATGGCACCCCAGTCTGTGTCCCGGGCCTCTCGGCCCTTGGCACCTCCACGACCAACTCGAAGTTGAACGCTGGTTCGCACCTCCTGCTCCAGTGGCTCTCCTCACCCTCGCTTTCGTCCCAAAGCAGGACACGCGCCCCCCAGCTGTCCCGATGGTTCGGCCTGAAGAGCGCGCCCCGATCCTTGTCGGCGACCAGCCAAGCACCAACCCACACCGACCCAGTACAGCGCTATTGGTGGAGATCCCATGGGAGTGGAGGTGACGGAGAGCACGGCTAGCCCCATCGAAGCCATGGCCAGGAAGCTGTTCTCTGCCTTTCTGTACGTCACGTGACGCAGCCCACCCATCAAACTCAGCACGAAGGCACAGATGAGCGGTACACCGCCCTGGAGCAACAATCGGACCCATTCGCTGTCAATAGACTTTCCGAAGACAAGTTCAGGCGGGCCGAACGTTCCCCAAGGCATCGCTCTGTGAAGCGCCAACGCTTCCCCCCACACCAGAACACGCGCACCCAAGTTCACATCCACCCCTGGCCCCGTGAAAACGGACCGCACGGCGCTGGCGATCCGATCTGCACCGGGAACGATTCCGCTCATTGTTGGCATCGACAAGACTAAGGCTACCATAATAGCCAACACCTTCGACACTGTCCCCACCCTCACCTTCATGTTACCCACGAGCGTGTTCGCTATCCTCGTGAACGCAAAGGCGCTGATAGTCACAGCCATGGTCCCCATTGCCCCTCGAGACTGACTGAGCACCAGTGTCAGTAATGACAGTATCGCACAGCAAGTCCCTTGCGTCCCTCTGAGAAGTAAGGCCGCCGCCCAGAACCCCATAACAGCCCAAATACCAAGTACGTTGGGGTTCACATAGGTGCCTATGCTGCGCCCTTGAATCACATATGCTTCCCCATAAAGAGCTTGTATTGACCTATCCCATTTGGACAGAGGGGCCAGTGCCCACCCCTCCGCATGACAATGTACATACAGATACTGCCCAGCCGCGAAGAGCACCTGCACAACGACGAGAAACGCTAGAAGCCTCCTGAACAGTGCAGCTCTTTCGGGCGGACCAGCGGCTATCCAATGCCCAACCGATATGAACACGAGCGGGAGTCCACCAGCAAGAGCACCGAAGAGGGATCGCAACGGGTATCCATAGATGAGGACACCCAGTATCGGAAGCACACAGCTCAGCAAGATGTACAGCCCCCAGTACAACCAGAAGTCACCGTTCCGCAGGAACCGAAAACCCCGATGGCTAAGGGGCACAACGCCAAGGATGACAACCGGAGTAACAACCATCAACACAGGCAGCAGGCCGCGGCCACCCGTGTCCAAGGGCACAACTAGCCGCTCGGCAAGCAGAGCGTAGGCTGCCAGCCCCCACAGCACGGCCCTAGCCCTAAGCATGCCTCCCCTTGGTGGCAAGAAGCTCCTTCACGATGCGTGCGATTTCATCCGCCCGCTCATCCCAGGAATGCGCCCGCTCCGCAAGCTCACGCCCTCTCCTACCCATAGCCATACGCTCCTCGGGATGAAGATATAGGTAAGCGACTGCCTCCGCTAACGATCTGGGGTTGTTGGGGGGCACCACCAACCCGCAGCCTCCATCCCGTACCAGGTCAGCCTGCCCGGGGATGTCAGTGACCACAACAGGTATTCCACTCGCCAAGGATTCAAAGACCTTCAAAGGAGATAGCCCCACCGCAGGACGCCTTCCAGAAGTGGTCTGAGGACTTACGCTTGCGAAGGCCTGAGCTACAATCCCTGGCATCCTCCGATACGGAACTGACCCTAGGTAGACAACCCGCCCCGTACGCGTCGCGTGCTCCACCTTGCCCCGCGCAACCCCGTCTCCAGCCACTACCAGACTGACCCCTTCTGGCCACGCTGGCTCTTGCACTGCTTTCAGTAAGATCTCGATCCCCTGCCAAGGAGCAAGAGCTCCAAAGAACACAACGTACGCTCCTGGTAACCCGGCTACGTCGGCCTCTGCGCCCGGATGGAAGTGCTTGATGTTCGCTCCGTTGGGAACAACGTGCACATACGAATGTTGCGCTTCCCGGTGGGCCCACTCGGCCAGTTCGGGGGTAACCGTAATGATGGCATCAGCCCACCGAAGCTGTATCCGCATCAGCCAACGGAACAACCGTGCGCACGGGCGCGTCCACGGCCATGCCAGGAACAGGTCATCGTATGGACCGTTGACCTCTTGAATGACGGGTATTCGGGCACGCTTGGCCCACAACACGGCGGGCAAGGCAGCGAAGTGGAAGCGGACATAGATAGCATCAGGATGTTCGCCTGCCGAACACAGTCTCCATTGAACGCGCACGTACTCGATCGCGCGTCTTAGGACCCCGGGTGTGGTGGCCGTATCGCCGTAGTACGGCGCGAAACACCGCACCCTCCACCCTTTACGAATCAGTCCTCTGGCAATCTCGTTGACATGCGTGTAGGCGGCTTGGCCCTCACGAGTGGACTCTAGACAAAGGTAATGCAGCAACATCAGGAGAAACACCAACCAGTTGTGGAGCAGCGGAAAGCCAGTGAGAGTTTGTTCCGCCTCTGAACGCCGGACCAACTCTGGAACATCTGCGTGCTCCGAGCTCCACTGGACGATCGGTCCGCCTGCTCCGAGATATCAGTCGGTGTTACCCAGGCATCAACTGGAAAGCCACCAGGCTGGCCACGTTGTTCTTTCCCGAGACAGTTCTCGTCAGTCTCCGCCATCATAGCAAGCAGCTCTGTCTCCAGCAGGCTGACCAGCCGGGGTTCGTTCCATTCACGCAAAGCGAACTCCGCTCCCGCCTTGTTCAGCCTTAGCTCACCACGTCGATGGAGCTGTTCGTACTCCGCCAGCACGCGAATGAGCGCATCAGCATCACCAAATTCGACGTGGTGGGTATGCGGGACCTCATAAGTATAGACGACATATCTGCCAAGAGCCAGTCCTTCCCTCAGGGTCCCCCCAACAGCATCGTGTCGCACAAGGCGCACAACGACCGAACTCGACCTGTACATAGCCAGCATATCCTTGCACCAGCCGTGGAACCGCAGGTTGGGTAGTGGACGGTCCACCCAATTGCCTACACCTCCCACCACAGAGAAGATCACTGTGGGCAGCTCTCTAGCAGCCGCGTACACCATTTCTCCCCCGTAGAAAGCGTGACGGTTATCGGGGATGTAGGATAGCACGCTGAAGGTCGCCGGCAACGGCGGCAACGGATCTACATGCGGTAGCGGAACTGGAAAGAGCACTGTTCTGGAAGCTATTCCTAGATGTTCCTTTAGTTCTTCAGCGAGCCAAGGGGCAGCAGCAATGTGCCGCCACCTCGCACTTGATCTCCAAAATGGTGACGCCCAGCCGCCGGCCACATCCTCAACGGCGCGTAGGACATCGGTTCCAATCCAATAACACGCCACCGGAGAGCGGAGATTCAGGAGGCGGGCCAGCGTCCACAGCGCATCGAATGCTTTACCTCTCACGGTTCGTGCTCCTGGCCTCAGCCCCACTCTCACGATAATGTCGGCATTGCGAAATTCCAACACCCCTCTCACAAACGGTCCGTGAGCCACTCCTACATAGGAAGGGAGCAGCCACCGACCGTGACGGGACACCGCCGCGGTGAGTTGCCTTACCCAGCTGTCTTGCCCAACAAAACAGACGCGAACCCTACGGCAACTGCGTACTGCAGCTCTCTCTTCCATCCCGGACCTCGTCTGCAGACCGCCCGTTTCTCCGTCATAACACTGCCCTTACTCTGCCGCAAGCCCACCGGCAGAGAGCCTTGACGATCTTCCAGTATAGCACCCAGTCGCCTCGCTGAGGAAGGACTACCTTTGTCCAGTGGTTGCTGGAAAGGCGACAGTAAAAGAAGAGGGCGACCATGAAGGAGATAGTGTAGGAGACTGTCGAGGCCCAAGCAGCCCCAATGATGCCGTAGCGAGGGATCCACCAGATGTTCAGAGCCAAATTAGTCATCACTGCCGCCAGGCCACCGTAGATGTTCAACCTTGGAAGGCCGCGCCCGGCAATGTCGTTGCTCAAAACCCGGCCCACGCCAAGCGCCACCACCCCGACCAGCAATGCCTGCAACGCGCCCACAACTTGCAGGAACGCCTCGGAATAGAGCAAGAGCACGATCGGGCGGCTGAGGACTGCTAAGACTAGGGCTCCCACAGCAGTTGTCCAAAGCACAGTGCGTGCTACCACTGGTGTGAACTCCTTACGCTCCTGTTCCACAGTTTCTCCCGCTACTCGGGGGAAAAGGACTGTACTAGCGGCCTGGGACATCATCCACAGTCTCTCCACTAACTCCACGCCAACGGCGTAGGGACCCACAGCTGCCGGTCCCAGGAACCCATTGACGAGGAACATATCCACCCGGTAGTTGAGAAATCCGAGTATGTTTGCAAGATAAGCCTGCAAGCCATACACGGCTGCCTGCTTCACATAGGTGATGTTGGGGCCAAAGTCAACTCCTCCCGCAGCCTCTCTGGCCCAATGGAACACAAGAACATCCACCAGAAGCCACGTGGTGACACCGGCGAGGATAGCCCCTCTTACCCCAGATCTCAGAACAAGAAGAGCAATCCCGATAGAAGCCAGGAAGATACAAGATTGAGCAATCTGAACACAGTTGAATTCCTTTATACGCTGAGCACCAAGTAGCACATACCTGATGTGCGCGGAAAACATTTCTGCCGGTACAAGAACCACGGCCAGCAGCAAGTAGCTTAGGGGAACACCGGGAAATGCAGTCCTGCGGACGAACACAACTACTAAGAGTCCAGCGACGACTCCCACAGTGCCGATCGTCAGGCTCAGCCAGACGCTGTTCCCCAGAATATCCTGGCGTCGGAACTCGCCGCGAGCCACATAGTAAACTATGGCAGGCCCGATTCCGAAGTTACTGAAGGTTACAATAAGAGAGGGCAGAAGAACGGCAAGGGCGTAGATGCCTCTCTCCTCCGGGCCCAGCACTCGAGCTAGGATGACAGACGCGCCAACCCCCATTAGCAGGCTCAGAACCCCGGTCGTGAACGTGAGCGCCGTCCCCCAAGCGAACCTCCCCTGAGTCATCGGCATGTTTGGTTAGCTGTGCCCTGCTCTCGGATGAAGGTGCCTGCGAGCGAGCAGTTCTTCGGCGGGTACCAACTAGGAACTTGCAGGACCCTCAAGCCCCCAGTGCTCGTCTTGCGGCCGTGTTGCAATGATGGACCACCTCCGCGAGCTTCCCTCCCGCCACTCCAACTCGCCACGGCCGGGCCGATCCAACCGCTGGCTTCACGGCAAGCGCCTCTTCGCCGGTCTCTCCCAGAACGTAGCCCAGCAGCGCATCCCACCCCACCTCCACCGTCTCCGCCCAATCCGTCTCCTCCCGCAGGGTCACGCAGAACGCATGGACAAAACGGCCTCTCTCGGGACGTAGCAGGACTCTGTGAGGATGGCCAGGGCGTTCCTCTCCAGCTTGAGCATATGAAGGCATAAGGTAGGCTAGGCGATTCCGAGCAAGGAAGCGGAAGGGAAGGCAAGCAGGGGGCCAGGGTACCGAGGGAGCAGCGGAGCGAGAGACCCGGAGAGGGCGCGGCGCGTCCGACGGTCAAGCGAGGCGATGACTGATACCCGATCACGTGTGATCTGTGCGGAGCCATCGAAACTACTGGAAAACCACTGCGGATCATCGGCGTTCTTGGCTCTGTGAACGGTGGCCAGTGCCTGCTCCCCCGATGCTGAGCCCAGGCGTGAGAGGACATCTGGCGTCTGCTCGACGAAGTCGCTGTAGAGAAGCACGGGGCCGCACATGACGTCGCCGACAACACAGCTTTGGGGGCACACAGCGTCGGGTCAGACGTTCATTCTTAGAGTCCATGGCGCGTAGTCTGCTGTCAGCTCGTGGCATCTGGCGAGTGGCCAGAGGCATATGGCGAGTTGCCTGTGGCCTGTAGGAAGACCAACCCCGCGCCCGTGGCCCGTAGTTCATGGTCCGACGTCGAGAGTCATCAGAAGTCCGTTCGTCATGGCTGGCTGCTTGAGCCGAAGAAGGATCTGATGGACTGCGCGACGTAGGTCTGCTCCTCCGGGGCGAGCTCGGGAAACATCGGCAGGGAGAGGACCTCGCGGCTCGCCCGCTCGCTCTCCGGGAGATCGCCCTCCCGGTACCCCAGGTGGACAAAGCACTCCTGGAGGTGCAGGGGAAGCGGGTAGTAGACCTCCGTGCCGATCCCCATGCTCTGGAGGTCCTCGCGGAGGGCGTCGCGCCGGCCATCCAATACCCGCACGGTGTACTGGTGAAAAATGTGGGTCCGCCCCGACGCCCGGTAGGGGAGCTGGATCCCCGGCACCCCGGCAAGGAGCTCGTCGTAGCGGCTGGCAATCCTCTGTCGCTCCGCGGTCCAGGCGTCCAGATGGGGGAGCTTCGCCCTCAGGATCGCGGCCTGCAAGGCATCGAGCCGGGAGTTGTAGCCCACGAGGTGGTGGTAGTACTTGGGTTTCGACCCGTGCACGCGCAACATCCGCACCCGCTCAGCAAGCTCATCGTCGTCCGTCACCACCATCCCCCCGTCCCCGTACGCCCCGAGGTTCTTGGTGGGGAAGAAGGAGAAGCAGCCGAGATGGCCAATGGCGCCGGCCTGGCGAGCCGTACTCCGTCGTCCGTGATCTGCAGCTCGTTGCAGCAAGCACCGGTACTCGGCGCCGATCGCTTGGGCCGCATCTTCGATCACGTAGAGGTTGAACTCATGGGCGAGGGCCATGATCTCGTCCATGTCAGCCATCTGGCCGTAAAGGTGGACGGGGATGACGGCCTTGATCTGAGTCGGTGATCCGTGGCGCGTGGGGCGGGTGCCGCCGTCCGAAGTCAGGATGCGCCGCACGTCTGCTGGGTCCAGGTTGAACGTCTGGGGGTCGATGTCGCAGAAGATGGGGGTCGCGCCGGCGTTGTGGACGGCCCCGGCGGTGGCGAAGAACGTGAAGCTAGGAACGATCACCCCATTGCCAGGGCCGATCCCTACTGCCCGCAGAGACAGGAGCAGGGCGTCGGTCCCGCTCGCCACCCCAACCGCGTGCTTGACCCCGCAGTAGGCGGCGATCTCCCTCTCCAGCGCCTCCACCTCGGGGCCGAGGATGAACCGGCCCGACGTCACCACCCTCTGGATGGCAGCATCGATCTCCGGCTTGATGGCCGCGTACTGGCGCGTCAGGTCAAGGATGGGGATAGCCATGACGGTGTCCTTGGAGACATGGGCTCACCTGCACAAGCCCAACCCGGCACTTCCAGTTTCTCGACGCCCTGCGGCATCTTCCTTCCCTCAGGCAACCTTTGGGTCCCATCCTACGCTCCGTTCCCTTCCAGCTCCACTCCATCGCCGCGCATGCGGTACCGTCGGGAACAGGCCGGGCAGACGGCCTGGGTGCCCTCGAACTCGAGCCGCACCCCACACTGGCAGGCCCAGCCGATCGGGCGGGCCGGGACCCCGGCCACGAGGGCATAGGGCGGCACGTCCTTCGTCACCACCGCCCCCGCGGCGACGAACGCCCACTCTCCGATCGTCACCCCACAGACGACCGTGGCGTTGGCCCCAATCGTCGCGCCGTGCTTGACCACCGTCCGCACGTAGTCCTCGGAGCGGTTGCGGGGAAACGCGGACCGGGGCGTACGCACGTTCG
Source organism: uncultured Flavobacteriales bacterium (assembly GCA_937996585.1). Classification (GTDB taxonomy): domain Bacteria; phylum Bacteroidota; class Bacteroidia; order Flavobacteriales_D; family Sanyastnellaceae; genus UBA8752. The sequence continues at coordinate 2,695 of CALKUW010000182.1, read as the reverse complement.
TGAAGACACAACTCGGGCCGCAGAACACGTAGTCCTCGAGGATCACCCCCTCGTACACGGACACGTTGTTCTGGATCTTCACATGGTTTCCGATCTTCACCCCGTTGGCCACGAACACGTTCTGGCCGAGGCTGCAGTTCGCCCCGATCTCAGCCCCTCCCATCACGTGGCTGAAGTGCCAGATCTTCGTCCCAGGGCCCACCTTGGCCCCCGGGTCCACGTACGCCGACTCGTGGACGAAGTAGTCGCTCATCCCTTCCCCAGCTGGCGGCTTGCCTCCTCGAGCACGGCCACCACGTCCACCGCCCCCCTCCCGTCACTGAGCGGCCGGCGTCCCTCCCGCACCGCGGCCAGGAACTCCTCCATCTCTAGCCGCAGGGGCTCTGCCGCCCCCCGGAACACGACCTCGCTCCCCCCGTCGGCGGGCTTGAGATCCTTCTCGACCCGCTTGCGGTAAAGGGTAACCTCCTGAGGAAGCTCGTCGTAGATGAGCATGGCCTCTGACCCCACAACAGTCAGCCTCCGCCGTTTCTCCGGCCACAGCCACGAGCAGTGGATGTGGGCCTGGATCCGGCTGGGGAACGCAAGGTGAACGTACACGTCGTCCTCGACCCCCGGCTGCAGCACCGCCTGACCCACGGCCCGCACCGCGGTCGGCCGCTCTCCCACGAGGTGGAGGAGCACGGCCACGTCGTGGACACCGAGGCTCCACAGGGCGTTCTCCACCGTGCGCACCGTTCCCAGGTTGAGCCGCTCCTGGTGGAGGCTCCACACCTCGCCCACGCCCCCGGAACGGAGGAACTCCGCGATCCAGCGCACGGCGGGTTGGTAAAGAAGGAGATGGCCGACCATGAGGATCCGCCCCGCGCGGTCAGCCAGGTCAGCGAGTTCCCGCGCCTCCTCCTCATGCAGGGCAAGGGGTTTCTCCACCAACACGTGCTTCCCCGCCTCGAGGGCCTCCCGCGCGAGGGCGCAGTGGGTCGGGGCCGGGGTGGCAATGGCCACCGCGGGGATCGCAGCCTCGAGGAGTGCCCGATGGTCGGGGTAGACCGGAACATCAGGGTAAAGGGAGCGAAGCTCCTCCTGGACCTCGGCCCGGACCTCAGCGATCCCCCCCAGGGCCCCGAGTTCCTCCAAGGTCCGGGCAAGGTTTCTCCCCCACCCCCCGGCGCCGATGAGGCCGACCTTCATAGCAGGGTAATCCTTCCCCTCCCGTCTGTGACCCCTTTCGTCGCGTTGCGGGTATCCAGGACGTGGGCGGCGTGGGCCACCACAAACCCGTAGTCAACCGAGGAATGGTCGGTGGCGATCACCACGAGATCCCTTTTCTGGACCTCCTCGGCCGTGAGGGGAATGCTATCCAGATCAAGACCGACGCTGCGCAGGCTGGGGATGTACGGATCGTGATAGGCCACCTCCGCCCCGTACTCCTGGAGGAGCCGGATCACCTCCACGGCGGGCGACTCCCGGTGATCGGCAATGTCCCGCTTGTAGGCCGCACCAAGGACGAGGATCCGCGCCCGAGACGGGGCGACGCCAAGCCGGCTCAACACCCGCAGCGCCTTGTCGCGTACGAACTCCGGCATCCGGCGGTTGATCTCCCCAGCAAGGGCGATGAAGTGAGTGTTGAAGTTGAACTCCTTCGCCTTCCACTCGAGGTAGTGGGGATCGACGGGGATGCAGTGCCCCCCGACCCCGGGCCCGGGCCAGAACGGCATGATCCCAAACGGCTTCGTGAACGCTGCGTCGAGGACCTCCCACACGCTCAACCCCATCCGGTCGCACAGGAGCGCGAGCTCGTTCACGAGCGCGATGTTCACGGCGCGAAACGTGTTCTCGAACACCTTGACGAGCTCAGCGGCCTTGGCGCTGGACACAGGAACGACCCGCTCGATCGTCTGCCCGTAGAAGGCGAGGGCGACGTCGAGGGACTCCGGTCCGACTCCTCCCACGACCTTCGTCGTGTTCTTCGTGGTGTACCGCTTGTTCCCTGGGTCCACTCGCTCCGGGGAGTGGGCGAGGAAGAAATCCACCTCCACCCTCAAGCTCGAGGTTTCGAGGATGGGAAGCATCACCTCCTCCGTTGTCCCGGGGTAGGTGGTCGACTCCAGGCTCACCAGCTGCCCTGGCCGGAGGCGCCGGGCCAGCTCGCGCGTCACCCTCTCCACGTAGCTCAGGTCCGGGGTTAGGTTCTTCGTAAGCGGGGTTGGGACGCAGATCACGATCACGTCCATCTCCGGGACAGTGGAGAAATCCATGTTCGCCCGGATGAGCCCCCGGGCCACGAGCTCTCGGAGTTCCTCGTCCCGTACGTCGGAGATGTAGTTCTCTCCCCGGTTCACCTTCTCCGCGCGCAGGGGGTTCTGCTCCACCCCCAGGACACGGAACCCCACCTTGGCCTTCTCCACCGCGAACGGGAGGCCCACGTAACCGAGCCCGATCACGCCTACCACGGCCCTGCGGGCGGCGATCTTCTCCAGAAGCTCGTCCTTGACGCTCATCGAGCCTCCTTTGCCATCTCCCTCACAATCTCGGCCACGAGCGCCTGGAGGGTCGCTTCGTCCGCGCCCTCGGCCATGATCCGGATGAGGGGCTGCGTCCCCGAGGGACGGACCACGAGCCGACCCCTCCCGTCCAGCTTCGCCTCCGCCTCCTCGATCGCCGCCTGGACGGCCGGGTGGGCAAGGGCCGCCTC
>CALKUW010000181.1 GCA_937996585.1 uncultured Flavobacteriales bacterium | reverse complement strand
GATGCCATCGGTGTCTGCGGTGGTGACTGCACGGCAGATGCGGACGGCGATGGCATCTGCGATGACAACGATGACTGTGTCGGTGTGCCGGATGCCTGTGGTGTTTGCAACGGTCCCGGCGCCATCTATGATTGCGGCTGTTCCGACATTCCGGCCGGCGACTGCGATTGCGATGGCAACCAGCTTGATGCCATCGGTGTCTGTGGCGGAGACTGCACGGCGGACGTGAACGGCAACGGCATCTGTGACGATACGGAGGAGCCGGGCTGTGACGACCCGGAGGCGTGCAACTACGACCCGAATTCCCTGCCTTATGTGGCACCACCTGCGGATTCGGGCTACTGCCTGGAATTGCGGAACATCATGGACCACACCGCGGGTGACCTCGCGGGGATGACGACGTACCGGATTTACCTGCACACGGAGGATCCCACGGATTTCGTGACCTCGGTCTTCGGCAACATCGACGATCCCCTCACGGTCAACACCACGACCAACTTCTTCCAGCACGTGCTGGGTGGCGTGACCCCGGAAAACCTGAATCCGTTGCTTTTCGCCTCCTTCCCGAACCTCGTCTATGACAGTTATGTCACCATTGGTCTGGACGGTCCGGCGGACGCTCAGGCCAACGAAGGAGCCACGGCCACGGTTCAGTCCCCGAACCAGGCATGGGCTACGGTCTTCGATCCGGGCAACGGAACGCCCGGCGGCAACATCCTCATGGACGATGAGGTGGGCGGTGTGTGGTACATCCTGAACGGCGATGCCAATGGACTTCCCGAAGCAGACGGAACCGTCCTGTTGGCCCAGCTGACGACGGATGGCGACATCAGCGGTACCATGAACATCCAGGTCTTCCCGGCCGGTGACAACGCGAATTTCATCACGCTCAGCCTGCCGATCGGAGGCAACTGCACGTCGGATGGAACGAACCCGGCCTGTGAATACCCGGCCGAGGGTGAGGACTGCGATGGGGGCTGCTTGAGCGACAGTGACGGCGACGGTATCTGTGATGAGGACGAGGTGGCCGGATGTACGGATGAGACGGCGTGCAACTATGATGCCGCAGCGACCGACGATGACGGCAGCTGCGCACAACTCGACGAGTGCGGTGTATGTGGTGGAAGCGGCATCCCCGCGGGCGACTGCGATTGCGACGGCAACGTGCTCGACGAGTGCGGTGTCTGTGGTGGTGACGGCATCCCCGCTGGAGCTTGTGACTGTGACGGCAACGTGCTCGATGAGTGCGGCGTTTGCGGTGGCGACGGCATCCCCGCTGGTGACTGCGACTGCGATGGAAACCAACTTGACGCCGTCGGCGTGTGCGGTGGGGATTGCACCGCGGATGCGGATGGCGACGGTATCTGTGACGATGTGGACGACTGTGTGGGCGATTACGATGCCTGCGGCATCTGCAATGGTCCCGGTGCCATCTACGATTGCGGCTGTTCCGATATCCCGGCGGGCGACTGTGACTGCAATGGCAACCAGCTCGATGCGGTGGGTGTCTGTGGTGGCACCTGTACGGCCGATGTGGATGGAGACGGCATCTGTGATGATGTAGACGACTGCGTGGGTGATTACGATGCCTGTGGCGTCTGCAACGGTCCTGGCGCCATTTACGAATGTGGCTGTGCTGACATCCCCACGGGCGACTGTGACTGCAATGGAAACCAGCTCGACGCACTCGGTGTCTGCGGTGGCGATTGCACGGGCGATGTGGACGGCGACGGGGTGTGCGATACCGATGAGGTACCCGGTTGCACTACGGAGTCAGCATGCAACTACAACCCCCTGGCTACAGACGATGACGGCAGCTGCGCCGTACTCGATGCCATTGGTGTGTGCGGTGGCGACTGTGCTGCGGACATCAACGGGGATGGCATCTGCGACTCGGAGAATGTCTTCGGATGTACCGAGCCCACGGCGTGCAACTTCAACCCGGATGCAGACGTGAACAACGGCAGCTGTGACTTCTTCAGCTGTTTGGGCTGTACCGACCCGACGGCCATCAACTACGCCGCAACGGCCACCATCGATGACGGCAGCTGCCTCTATTCGGGATGTACCAATGAAAATGCCTCGAACTACGACAGCGGGGCCGATGTGGATGACGGCAGTTGCATCTTCCCGGGTTGCACCGACAGCGGCGCCTGCAACTACGATGCGCAGGCCAACGAGGACGACGGCTCCTGTAATTTCTCCTGCTACGGTTGTACCAACCCGACGGCCTGCAACTTCGATGCGGACGCCACGGTCAACGACGGCAGCTGTGACTTCATCACCTGCCGCGGTTGTACCGACCCGGAGGCTGTGAACTACGACCCGGACGCGACCATCGACGACAACAGTTGCCTCTATGCGGGCTGCACGATCGAGACCGCCTCCAACTACGACCCGAATGCCGATATCAACGACGGCAGTTGCATCTTCCTCGGTTGCACCGATTCCGGTGCCTGCAACTACTCGAGCGTGGCCACGGAGGACGATGGCTCCTGTGACTTCTCCTGCTACGGTTGCACCAACCCGGCGGCGTGCAACTACGATGCGGAGGCCACCGTCAACGACGGTTCCTGCGACTTCATCTCCTGCCGTGGTTGTACCGATCCGGAGGCCGTGAATTACGACGCGGAAGCGACCATCGACGACAACAGCTGCCTCTATGCCGGTTGTACCAACCCGGCTGCAGCGAACTACGATGACCAGGCCGACATCAACGACGGAAGCTGCATCTTCCTGGGCTGTACCGATGCCACGGCGTGCAATTACAGTGCCCTGGCCAATGAGGACGATGGCTCTTGTGACTTCTCCTGCTTCGGCTGCATCAACCCGACGGCGTGCAACTACGATGCGGACGCCACGGTCAGTGACGGCAGCTGTGAGTTCATCACCTGCCGTGGTTGTACCGATCCCGGTGCCATCAACTTCAACCCGGATGCGACCATCGACGACAACAGCTGTCTCTTCACGGGTTGCACGAACCCGGCAGCGGACAACTACGATCCGACGGCCGACTTCAATGACGGCTCCTGTCTCTTCGGCGGATGTACCAACCCCGCAGCGTGCAACTACGATGCGGATGCCAACTCGGACGATGGAAGCTGCGACCTCGTGAGCTGCTACGGCTGCATGAACGAGGCGGC
>CALKUW010000180.1 GCA_937996585.1 uncultured Flavobacteriales bacterium | reverse complement strand
GCCATGCGGTCGACGTTCTTGGCCGCCTTCATCAGGAATTTCCGGTTGTGTTCCGGGTCCTCCAGTGCCCCTTCCAAAAGGGTCAGGATGTAGCCCTGGATGTTGAAGACGGGTGTCTTGAGCTCGTGGGCGAGGTTGCCGATGAACTCCTGCCTGAAATTGTCCTGCTCCTTGAGCATGGAGATTTCGTTGACCTTCTCCGTGGCCCAGTCCATCACGTCGAGCCGCACCTTCTCCATCACGTCTTCGCCCATGTGCACATCCCTCGCCCGCTCCTTGGTGCTCTTGAAGCGGTGGATGTTCTTGTAGATGATGCGGACCTTCTGGTAGATGAAGCGTTCGATGGCGCTGTAGATGATGGCGCTGGACAGGGCGAACAACCCGAGGAACCCCAGCGCGAGGGCCTGAAGGGGCGCCTCCACCCCGTAGAGCCAGGATATGAGCACGGCCATGCCCGTGCCGAAACCGGTGACGAGCAGGGCACATACGAGGGCCACGCCCCGTGGGGTGCGGATGTTCATTTCTCCTCGAACTTGTATCCGACCCCTTTGACGGTCTTGAAGTACTCCTCTCCGAGTTTCTCGCGCAGCTTGCGGATGTGGACATCGATGGTGCGGTCACCTACCACCACATCCAGGCCCCAGACGTTGGACAGGATGGCGCTGCGGGTGAACACCTTGCCAGGTTCGGACACCAACAGGGAGAGCAGTTCGAACTCCTTCTTGGGCAGGCTCAACTCCTCTCCGTTGCGAATGACGACATAGCGCTCGCGGTCGATGGTGAGGTCCTTGCCCTCGTAAACGTCCCGCTTCTTTGCGGAACCTTTGCCCCGGCGCAACAAGGCCTTCATCCGGCTGACCAGCACCCGCGGCTTGATGGGCTTCGTGATGTAGTCATCCGCGCCGGCATCGAATCCCGCGATCTGGCTGTAGTCCTCCCCGCGGGCCGTCAGAAAGGCGATGACGGATCCATCCAACCTCGCATTCTCCCGCATCTGCACGCAGGTCTCCATCCCGTCCATGCCCGGCATCATCACATCCAGCAGGATCAGGTCCGGTATCACCTGCTCGGCGATGTCGATGGCCTCGCGCCCATTGTCCGCGGTGTACACGGCGTATCCCTCTTTTTCGAGGTTGTACTGGACGAGCTCGAGGATGTCCGGCTCGTCATCGACAACGAGGATTTTCTGGCTGTCCATGGCGGGAAGTTACTGCGGTCGAAGGTGCCGTCGGGTAATGTTCCGGTAATCCCGGGGTTACCATTCCGTTGTGAAGGTCACCCTGCTGGATGCGCTTCCTCCAGCAGCGGTCGGCACCAGCGCTCCACGAAGCGCGGCGGGGGCAAGCTGCTGACGCGGCGTTCGGTGCGGTTGTCGATCAGGGCGTCCTCCAGCGGCATGGCGACGTGCTGTGCACCACGCAGGAGCAACAGGGACAATGGAACGACCCAAGGCGAGCCCATGGCCACCCCCAGCCCGAGTGACAGGACGATCCAGGTCATGGAGACGGCCATCATGTTGACGGGAATGCTGAATGTGGTGCGGAATGCCACCTGCTTCACCCGTCGGGCCGCAGCGGGTGCGATGATCCGGGGCCACCATCCGGCGGTGGCCATGAAGAGGATCCAGGCCGGCCACCGCCACAGGTGGGGGAGCAGGGCTGTGGACCGCTCGGCATCGCACCGTCCCGCCGCTGCAAAGTCGTCCGACGTCCGGGGTGCCCCCCATCCGGCGTCGAGGGCGGCCTGGTAATCGCGCAGGGCGGTGTCGGCTTCGGCCATGATCTGCTGGCCGGCGAGCTGAAGCGTTGCGTTGGACACCCTACCACCCAAAGCGCCCTCGAGATAGCGGCATACGGCGAGGTGGGGCTCGTAGGCGTCCCCCTCGAGCAGGTGCAGGGAGCAATCGATGAGGGCTTCGCGCATGCGATCACTGAGCACGACCCGGGCGGACCCGGCATCTTCCGCCAGGCCGGGAATGCCCGACAGGTCGATGGGGGCGGCCACGCGCACCCGGGCCGCGGTGCGGTAGCCCTCGTAGCGCTCGAAATCGAGGTTCATGGGCAGCACCTCCAGGCCCCGTTCCGCCACGGCCGGACGCTGCAATGCCCCCGCGATGAACCGTGCCGATCCGTGACGGAAGCGGCGGATCCTCCGCTCCTCGCGATGGCCGGCCTCCGGGAAGATGCCACAGGTAGCCCCCCGTTCCAACCGCTGCTGGGCGGCTTCGAACGTGGCCCGGTTCCGGTCGGCCATGTCCTTCACCCGGTCCTTGGGCCTGAAGATGGGCATCATGTTCAGCCGGAGGAGCAGGGCCCGGGCCCACCGGTTCCTGAACACGTCTGCCCGGGTGAAGAAGTGCAGCTGGGGTTCGAGCAGGACGCACGCGAGGACGGGGTCGGCCAGGCCATTCTGATGACCGGCGAACAGCAACCGCGCAGGACCGTCCGGTCCCCGGTCATCCAGGTGTTCCGCGCCGACCACTTGGCGGTCAATCCGGTGCCAGAGGGACACGCCCCACCTTCCCCATGGGCGGATGATGCGGTACACGATGTGCCGGGCATGCACCGGCAGGGGAAAACGGGGAGGCGGTCGGCGTGCCACTCAGCGCAGGGTCACACCGAGCCGCTGGGCGAGTTGTTCCCGAACCCGTTGGACGGTTTTGTCAATCGCCTTTTCGCCTAGGGTCTTGTCCGCATCCTGCAGGCGCATGGAAATGGCGTAGGAGAGGATGTCCGCCTTTTCGTCGTGGTAGACATCGAACAGGTTGACCTCCTTGAGGAGCTTCCCTCCGGTCTGCCGGACGACCTTTTCGATGTCGGCATAGGTGGTGCCGGCGGGAACCTGCAGGCTGAGGTCGCGCCGGACGCCCGGGAAACGGGGCAGTTCTTCGGCCTTGATCCGCTGCTTGCCCCACCATTCGACCAGCGCTTCGAACGGGAGGTCGGCGTGGAAGACCGCATCGTCCACTCCGAGTTTCCGGGCCACGCCCGGGTGGACGAGACCGGCCCTGATGGCGAAGCCCTTCGGACCCTGCCAGGACAGGCCTTCCTTGAAGGCATCCCCACCCGGCAGCGGTGTGCATTCCACGCCCTTGACGGTGCACTGGGTCAGGATGGCTTCCACGGCGCCCTTGAGGACGGACATGCCATCGCTGTCCTGCTGGCGCCAGCTCTCGGGAAGGGTGCGGCCGGAGACCGTGATGGCGAGACGCTCGGTTTCGACATGGCCACCTTCACCATCCTCTGCATAGACCTTTCCGAATTCGAACAACAGCAAATCAGGTCGCTGGTGGTTCCGGTTCCGGGCGACGGTCTCGATGTGCTGGAACATGAGGTTTTGCCGCATGGCATCGAGTTCGGAACTCAGGGGGTTCAACAGGGTGACGGCGCGTTCCGGGTTCAATGCCCCATCCTCTACCCAGGACAGCTGGTCGGCCGGTACGAGGGAGTTGTGCATCACCTCGTGGAAGCCACGGCCCACAAGTGTTTGAGCGATTTCGTTGCGCAATTGCTCCGCATCCGGGTCGGGCTTGGCGGACAGGGAGACGGTCATCCTTCCAGGCAGGGGGATGTGGTCGTAGCCGTGGATGCGCAGGATCTCCTCCACGACATCCGCCGGACGGGTCACATCCCTGCGGTAGGGCGGTACTTCGAGTGAGAGGCCTTCGGCATCCTCCGAGGCTACGTGGATGTCCAGTTCGGCGAGGATGCCCTTGATGCGGGTGCGGTCCAGGGCGACACCGATCATGCTGTCCAACGTCTGCCATGGAAGGGCGATGGCCGCGTGCCCGGGCAGTTGCCCCTTGAACACCTGCAGGCCCCCGTCGACACGGGCACCGGCGCATTCCACGAGCAATTCTACGGCCTTGGCCATGCCGTGGTGCGCCATCTGCGGATCGACTCCCCGCTCGAAGCGGAAGGAGGCATCCGTGGAAAGGGTGTGCCGCTTGGCGCTCTTGCGCACGGTCACCGGCTCGAACCACGCACTCTCGAGGAACACCGATGTCGTCGTTTCCGTCACGCCGCTCTCCAAACCGCCATAGATGCCCGCGAGGCACATGGGCCGCTCAGCATCGGCGATCACGAGGTCGGCGGCGTCGAGGACCAGATCCCGTTCGTCCAATGCCTTGAAGGGCTCGCCCGCTGCCGCCTTGCGCACCTTGACCACACCGCCGGAAATCCGGTCGGCGTCAAAGGCATGCAGCGGCTGTCCCAGATCGTGCAGTACATAGTTCGTCACGTCGACCACATTGTTGCGGGGCTCCAACCCGATGGCACGCAACCGCTGCTGCATCCAGTCGGGTGAGGGGCCCATCTTCACGTCGCGCAGGGTGAGGCCCAGGTAATGCGGTGCGCCTTCCTCGTCGGAGACTTCGATGCTGATCGGTCCCGGCCCTTCCTCGAGCGTCGAAGCAGGGAGCATTGCGAGCTCGGGAATGCCAGTGCCCTGACCGCTGCCTCCGTTCCAAAGCAGGGCCGCCCGCAGGTCGCGGGCCACCCCTATGTGCCCCATGGCGTCAGTGCGGTTCGGGGTCAACCCGATTTCGATGCAGTGGTCACTTGCGACCCCGAGGGCGGCTGCAGCATCCGCGCCCACGGCTGTGTCCGCCGGCAAAACAAGGATGCCGTCGTGGCCCTGCCCGATGCCGAGTTCGTCCTCGGCGCAGATCATGCCTTCCGAGACCTCGCCCCGGATCTTGCCCTTCTTGATTTTGAAGGGCTCTCCTTCCATGGGGTGGCAGGTGGCCCCCACCGTGGCCACCACGACCTTCTGCCCGGTCGCCACATTGGGCGCTCCGCAGACGATGTGAAGGGGAGCATCACCCCCCACGTCCACGGTGGTGACCCGCAAACGGTCGGCATTCGGATGCTGCCCACAAGTGAGCACCTCTCCGACCACCATCCCCTTCAATCCGCCGGGAACGGCTGGAATCTCCTCCACGCCCTCCACTTCCAATCCGGTCGCAGTGAGCATATCGGCGATTTCCTGCACTGCGGGTTGCCCGTCTCCACCGATGGGGAGCCAGGCCTTCAGCCAATCGAGGGAGACATTCATGGGACGCTGGTTTGCGGAACGGGTTGCGCGTGCGAATTTAATTCAGCGGCACCGCCCACATCATTTGCCCGGGCACATATGGATTGGCCCCGCAGGGTTTAATAACTTGAGGCCGACCAGAATCCGGCAAAAGCATGTTCGGAATTGTCTTGGCGCGATTGTTTTGAAGAAGATCCTGATAGTGGAGGACAACCAGTTCCTCCGGACGACGACAGCGGATATCCTGCAGTTGGCAGGCTACGAGGTGATCCAGGCGGAGCACGGAAAGGAGGGCGTGGAACGCGCCCAGTTGGACCGCCCCGACATGATTGTCTGCGATGTGGAAATGCCCGAGCTCGACGGCTATGGCGTGTTGCATTACCTGTCCAATGATCCCAAAACGGCGATGATCCCCTTCATCTTCCTCACTTCGCGGGACGGGGCCGAGGAAATGCGGCGCGGCATGTCCAGCGGAGCGGATGACTACTTGGTCAAGCCCTTCAGCGAAGCCGACCTTCTCGCCACCATCGAGGTGCGACTCAAGAAGAGCGCCATCCTCCAGCGCGAATATGGACGTCCTCCCCAGCGACTCAACGAGTTCATTGCGGACGCGACCGAGCAAGGCGGTATTCCGGGCATCGACGTCGGGGACCGCCCGCGGAAGTACGGCGCGGGACAGGTGCTGTTTGCCGAGGGCGACGCGACGAACCACGTCTACTACGTGGCTTCTGGCGTGGTCAAGGTGTTCCGCACAGATAACTACGGCAAGGAACTCATCATTGAGCTCTGCAAGCCGGGCGACTTCTTCGGACACATGGATGTGCTGAAGGGGTTGGAGTACACCAGTGCCGCAGAGGTGCTGGAGGATGCGGAGGTCCACCTGGTGCCGCGCAAGGTCTTCCTCGACCTGATGCACCGGAACCGGGATGTGGCCATGCGCTTCATCCGCCTGCTCGCGGGCGAGGTCACCCAGAACCAGCAGCGCTTGTTGGCCCTGGCCTACGCTTCCGTCAGGGAGCGGACCGCACAGGCACTCCTTGACCTCAACGACCGATTCAAGGAATCTGAAAGCAAGCCCCAATTGAGCCGGGAGGACCTGGCTGGCATGGTCGGTACCGCCAAGGAAAGTCTGATCCGGGCGCTGAGCGATTTCAAGTCCGATGGATGGGTGAGCCTCTCGGGAAAGAACGTCCTGATCGAGGACGAGTCCGCGCTCAAGCGCTTCGCGGGCCGATGACCGCACCGGGGTCTTCCCCGAAGTAATCGAGGATGCCCCGTCGGATGAGGGTGTCCTGCTCCTTGGGCGCCAGTTCCGGTAAAGGCACTTTCTCCTCGAAATGGGGCCACCCCTCTTCGTCGCGGCCCATAAAGGCATAGAACCCCTGTGGCACCAATACCGTGCAGACGGCCACGTGCATCAGGTCCATCTTCTCGTCCTTCTTGAATGTGCGAAAGCCCTGGCCCAGTTCTTGAACGCCGATGAGGTACAATACATCCTGCAGGTCCATGCCGCCTCCAAACCGGGCCTCCAGCACCCCGAGCAAATCGCGCCACCGTGTTTCGAATGTGTAGTCCATGTTGTAGTGCCCGATGGGAAAAAGAAAAGGGAGCCGTCGGGCTCCCCTTTCAAGGTCGGGATGACTGGACTCGAACCAGCGACCACACGTCCCCCAGACGCGTACTCTACCAACTGAGCTACATCCCGGATTTCGCCGAAGCGGAGCGCGAAAATAGGCAATTCCTCCCGTCCACGGGAAGAATCATCACTCCATGATGACCGTTTGTTCGTTGGTCATCTCCTCCTCGATCTTGATGATGCCGATTCCGTTGAGGGAACCTTTCGTGGCTTCGATGTCGAGCACGGCAAAGCCGGCCTGGCCCTGCTTGTAGTACTCCGAGAAGTTGAAACTGACGCTGCCGGCCGCATTGGTGACCTGCGTGGTGTCGAAGCGAAGTTCCCCGATGAACGTCTGGTTGACGGAACCTACCGCAAACAGGCGGACTTCCGCACCCTGCACGGGTGCGCCCAGGCTGTTCTGCACATAAACGACCGCGACCGTATCCTCAATTTCGTTGCATCCGGTGAAGCCGAATGCCATGCCGCAGGCGAGAATCAGGGCGCCCAAGGCGCGGAGGGGGGTGTTCGATTTCATAATTTCGGGCTCGCTTCCGAAGGAAACGCTGTCTCCTCGGGCGTACAAATAACGCAAATTCCAACCGATGGTTGTTTCCTTCCACCGCTCCTTCGCCCTTCTGCTCACCCTCCTGCTCCTTCCGGGGTTTTTCGGTCTCGCATCCGGTGAGGCGGACCGGAAGCGCGTACGCATCGAGACCTCCATGGGCACCATGGTGGTGGAGCTGTACGACGAGACACCCCAGCACCGGGACAATTTCCTCAAGCTGGTCGGTGAGGGATTCTACAATGACCTGCTGTGGCACCGCGTCATCGGGGGGTTCATGGCACAAGGCGGCGATCCCAATTCCAAGGGTGCACCTTCCGACGTGCGCCTGGGGACAGGCGGTCCGGGATACACCGTTCCCGCCGAGATCGACCCCCAGTTCATTCATGTGAAGGGGGCTTTGGCCGCCGCGCGACAGGGCGACCAGGTCAATCCTGAGCGCCGCAGCAGTGGAAGCCAGTTCTACATCGTCCAGGGCCGGGATGTGAGCCCGCAAATGCTCCAGGGTATCGTGCGGACCATCAGCCAGTCCACAGGTGAACCCTTCGCCTACACTCCTGACCAGATTGCGGCCTATCAGGAGCTCGGAGGCACCCCCCACCTGGACATGCAGTACACCGTGTTCGGTCGCGTCATCGAAGGCATCGAAGTACTGGACGCCATCTGTGCGGCGCAGGTCTCGCGCTCAAACCGCCCGTTGGAGGACATCTCCATGCGGATGGAAATCATCGAATGACCCATGTCGGAACTGAACCAGGCTGAGCTCGACCGCCTGCTCTCAGAGGCGAAGGCGACGGACGTCTCCACACCGGAACGCCTCGAGGCGTTCCGCATTGCCCACTTCGGTCGGCAGGGATTGCTCAAGGACCTCAATGAGCGTTTCCGTGCCGTTCCCGGCCCCCAGAAACGGGAGATGGGTCAGGCACTCAACACCTTCAAGCAAGCATTGCAGGCCCATTTCGATGGTGCCAAAGCCCAATTGACGGCGGCGGAGGATGCCGGTACGAGCGGTATGGACCACACCCGGCCAAGCGGCGAAGCTCCACTGGGTTCCCACCATCCCATCCGCATCGTCCGGCGCGAGATCCTGTCCATCTTCGATCGGATGGGGTTCACCGTGGCGGACGGACCCGAGATCGAAGATGACTGGCATGTTTTCTCGGGCCTCAACTTCCCCGAGGAGCATCCCGCCCGGGACATGCAGGACACGTTCTTCATCCAGCGCAACCCGGACCTTCTGCTCCGTACGCACACCAGCTCCGTGCAGGTGCGGGAGATGGAGCAGCGCGAGCCGCCCCTGCGCATCGTCATGCCGGGCCGCGTGTTCCGCAACGAGGCCATCAGCGCCCGAGCGCATTGCATCTTCCACCAGATCGAGGGCCTCTACATCGACCGCGACGTCAGTTTCGCCGACCTGAAGCAGACGCTGCTGGTCTTCGCCGAGCAGCTGTTCGGAAGCGGGACCCGCATTCGCCTGCGCCCGAGCTATTTCCCCTTCACCGAGCCCAGCGCCGAGATGGACGTCTATTGGGGACTCGAGACCGAGGTGGACAAGCGCATCACCAAGGGCACCGGATGGCTTGAAATCATGGGTTGCGGAATGGTGGACCCCGCCGTGCTTGAGGCCTCCGGAATCGATCCGAAGGAGTACAACGGATTCGCGTTCGGCATGGGCATCGAACGGATTGCCATGTTGAAGTGGCAGATCGGAGACCTGCGGGCCTTCTTCGAAAACGACATCCGTTTCCTCGAGCAGTTCACCGCTGCCCACTGACCGATCCGGTAACATCAGGGTTTTCAACCGGGCCGGAAGGATTCCGTTGGAACCTCCCCCTGTGGACCACCCCTTCTGAAGGGTAGCTTGACCACTCATGGTCAGGGCCCTATCCATCTTCGCTGTGCTGTTGTGGCACGCGCCTGTCGCTGGTGTGGGAGACCATGGCCAGGATTGGTTGGAACAGGCTGATTCCCTGCGCAATGCCGGCCAGGATGCTGCCGCCCTCGATTACCTGCATTCCGCGGAGCAGCAGTTTCGCCGGGAGGGAGAGGACTGCTGGGTGGCGCGATTCGCGGAACGCAAGGCCCGTATCCACACGGATTGGCGCAACCCAAGTCATGCGGCAGAGGCTTGGTCTTCGGCCCTGATGGCCGCAGCGGGATGTCCGGAGCTTGAACGGGAGACGAGGGGGTGGAAGTTTGCGTTGGCACAGGCCAGGCTTGACATGGGGGCAAGGGATGAGGCGAGGTGGATCCTGAAGGACCTGTCCGCTTTCGGTTCCGATGGGACCCCACCGGTCCGGGAGCGTCAACTCGCTGCTGAGGCGCGGGGCAGGTTGGCACAACTCTCCTTTGAAGAAGGGGATTTCGAATCGGCCTGTCTGGATTACCGTCTGTGGTCGGAAGCGCTGGCGAAACTCGGATTCCGCGAGCAATCAGTCGATGCGCTGGGGTGGTCGGCAGTGTGCGCCACGCTTGCGGGAGGCGCTCAGCCAGGTCCGTGGGACAGCCTCAAAATGCACCCATGGTGGATGGAATTATCGATTCCCGATCGGGCCGATCGTGGATTGGAATGGTCGCGCATCCTGCTGGCATCCCGTCAGATGGAAGCCTTCGATGCACTGGGCAACTGGCCTTGGGCTACGGCACTTGATTGTCCGCCGGGTCAAGTCCACCCCGTACTCGAAACACGTTGGGCGCTGATGAGGGCAGCCCGGCACCGAAGCGAGCATATCGCCCAGGCCTTGGCGGCCTCCCACCAGGCAGAGCAGGCTGCACGGCGCATTCCATTGCTCACGGAGCGCAATCCCCTGCTTGGGGAAGCCCTGCGCACGCGCGCGGCCATACTCGCGGCCACAGGCGCACATGGACCGGCGTATTTCGCGCTCCATGAGGCGGACAGCCTTTCATTGGCTGCTGACCGGGAAGCCCACGCTCGGGATGGGGTATTCGACAGTGAACCCTGGCTGTCCGCCATGGGTGATGCCAGGACCCGGATGGAGACCGAGCGTATGGAGCAATGGCGGGCAAGTACGGTCTTCCTCGCGGTACTCCTGCTGTTGGTTGTGGTCGGCGCCTGGCGGTATTCAGTGCACCTGACGCGGATGCGGACACGGCTGCGCCACCTGCAGCGCCATTGGCTGCCGGGCCGTCAACACCAGGTCAGGGAACTGGCGCGTTCGGGTACCCGGCTCGCGGAAGCCGCCCATGCCCACGCCTTGCCCGCCGAAATCAAGCGCGACCTCGCGGAATTCAGCCGTCTCGCTGCCCTGTGCGCTGATGAGGTGCGCCATGAGCCGGTTGACCTGAAGTCCATGTGCATGTCATTGGCGGACAGCTGCAAGGCGGAGGGCCATCTGGAGTGGTCCCTTCAGGAGGAGGTGCCCTTCAGGGGAGATATCAATCAATTGCAGGACTTCTTCACCGTCTTGCTTTCGGGCATGGGACAGGGCGGATGCCGCATGGCGATGCGCAGTACCACGGACGGACTGGAAGTGACCTTTGACGATTTCACCGAGCGTGGCTGGTGGCGCGGGGCCATGACCCTGTTCACCGGTGACGGGGAGGAGCGCCATTGGTCCATGGTGCGCCTCAGGTGCGACCGCATGGGCGGTGTCATGAACCTCGACTGCGATGCAGCCGGGGCGCAATGCCTCAAGGTCGAGCTTCCCTTCTATTCGGCGTAGACCACCTGTGCGATGACGTCGCCGACTTCCTGCAGGACTTCGGGATCGATGGCGTCGAGGTTGTCGCCGTGGGTGTGGTGGTACTGGAAATACCCCATCATCCGGGTCTCCAGGTGGTAGTGTACGATGTTGGCGGACGGGATGCCGGCGATCTGGCTGACGAACAGGTTGTCGTCGATGGTCTGTGGGGTCACCCGGTTCTTGAATCGGTCCCCATGGCCCAGACGGCGAGCCGCCGACCACACCTTGTCCACGACGCCCGGTGCCAATGCCATGGACGTTCCCTCGCGGTGGAACACGGCATTCCTGGCCCCCACCATGTCGAGCAGGATGCCGAATTTGGCCCGGTAGCCGGGGATGTGCGGTTTGCGTGACCAGTATTGCGAGCCAAGGCACCAATCGGTGTAGTCGGCATCCTGACTGTCGGCCCATTCGGGCTCGCCGTAATCCTCCGCATCGAAGAAGGCGATGTCCACGCCAATCGAGGGAAGTGAGTCCCCCATGACGCGGGCCAATTCCAGCAGAACACCCACACCGGAACCGCCGTCGTTGGCACCGTCGATCGGTTCCCTGATCCGCACGGAGTCCTTGTCCGCGAATGGACGGGTGTCCCAGTGGGCATAGAGCAGGATGCGCCTGCGTTCGGCCGGGTTGAACGCACCGAAGATGTTGCGGATGTCGAGCTTCGTGCCATCGAAGGCGGTGACCCGGGCTTCCTGCACGGTGACGTCCGCACCGTATTGCTCCAGGCGTTCCACGATCCAGTCGCCACATGCCACATGCCCCGGGCTGTTGGGCACCCTCGGACCGAAACCCACCTGCGTGGCGATGTGGGCGTAAGCGCTGTCGGCAGAGAAGGCCGGGGTGGAAACCAGGGCCTGTACCTCGGGAGCGGCAGGTCGGGGAGGAGCCGATGGCCCCTCTTCCGCGCAACCGGCCACCATCAGGATGGCGACCGTCATGGCCACCCACACGGTGGACCGAGCAACGGGGCGGCGGTCAATCAAACGTCCAGCTTGTTCCATCCTTGCCATCCTTGATTTGGACCCCCAGCTCCGTCAGGCGGTCGCGGATGAGGTCGGCCGTAGCCCAGTCCTTGTTGGCCTTGGCCTCACTCCTCAGTGTGCAGATAACCTCCATCAGTCCATCCGTCCTGTCGCCATCCCCGGCACCTCCGGCAACCTCCTGTTCGAGACCGAGGATGTCTGCGGCGAAATCGCTGAACAGCGCCCGCAGTGTGTCGATGCCTTCAGCATTGAGGACCATGCGCCCGGCGGCCACCGAGTTCACCACCTTGACCGCATCGTAGAGGACGGCGATGAGGACAGGGGTGTTGAAGTCGTCGTTCATGGCGGCATAGGCGCGGGCGCGCAATGCGGCCAGGTCGGGCGCAGCCTCGCCACTTTCACAGGGCTTGAGATCGGCCAGCAATCCCCAGGCCCCCATGAGGCGCTCGAGGCCCTTCTCCGCGGCCTGAAGGGCAGGGTTCGAGAAATCGAGGGTGCCTGCGTAATGGCCCTGCAGCATGAAGAAGCGGACGGTCATAGGGGAGTACCCCTTCTCGAGCAATTTGTGGTTGCCCGTGATGAGCTCCTCGGGGGTGAAGCCGTTGCCCTCGGACTTGGACATCTTGCGACCGTTCACCGTCAGCATGTTGCCGTGCAGCCAATACCGGACCGGCTGTTCAGGCCCGTGTGCCCCCATGTTCTGGGCGATCTCACATTCGTGGTGGGGGAATTTGAGGTCCATGCCCCCGCCGTGGATGTCGAACGTGCGTCCGAGGTATTTGGTGCTCATGACAGAGCACTCGAGGTGCCAGCCGGGGAACCCTTCGCTCCATGGAGAAGGCCAATGCATCAGGTGGCTTGCGTCCGCCTTTTTCCAAAGGGCGAAATCAAGGGGGTCCCGCTTTTCATCCTGGCCGTCCAGTGCGCGCGTCTGGTTCTGCAGCTCATCGATCTTGCGGCCGCTCAGTTCACCGTAGTGGTGGGACTCGGCGAACTTCCGCACGTCGAAGTAGACGCTGCCGTTGGCCTCGTAGGCGAAGCCATTCTCTATGATCTTCTCAATCATGGCAATCTGCTCCACAATGTGACCCGTTGCGGTGGGCTCGATGGAAGGAGGCAGGATGCGGAAGACCCGCATGACGTCATGGAAGTCGTTGGTGTAGCGCTGGACCACCTCCATGGGTTCCAGGTTTTCGAGGCGGGCCTTCTTGCCGATTTTGTCTTCACCGTCATCGGTATCGCCGGTGAGGTGGCCGACATCGGTGATGTTCCGCACGTACCGAACCTTGTATCCGAGGTGGATCAGATAGCGGTAGACCACATCGAAGGTGAGGAAGGTCCGCACGTTGCCGAGGTGAACGTTGCTGTAGACGGTGGGTCCGCAGACGTACATCCCCACGTAGGGCGGGTTGTACGGCTCGAAACGCTCTTTTTCGCGCGAGAGCGAATTGCCCAGGTGGAGGTCCTTCGCGAACGGGGACAGGGTGCCTGCGGCGGTGGTCGTGGAATCCATGGGGGATGGTGTCAGAAATGCTTCCGGTCGCGAATATCGCAAAGCAAAGACCGGCCCACACGACTTTGCGGTGGACCGGTCTCCTTGGTCAAGCGGGCCGGACGTACCGACCTATGGCATCAAGCAGGATATCGTGGGTTCACTCCGAGCGCTGGACGATGCGTCCGGAGGTGTAGGTGGTGCGGTTGATCACGCGGCCATCGCGGTCGAGCCGGATGAGGTCGCCCTCTTCCTGACCGTCCTTCAGGACGACAAGCATCTCGAGCTGGCCGTTGTCGTGGAAGTAGCGTTGCTGCCCCTGACCAACGCCGATCTCATCAAAAGTCAGCAACTGCTGGACCGTGCCGTTGGGCCAGTAGCGGCGCAGGTGGCCGACGTTCACGCCATGCTCCCAGCGGCCCTCCTCGATGAGGGTTCCGTCTTCGGAGTACAGGGTGTAGGCGCCGAACGGGGCGTCATCGATGTAGTGGATCTCAGAGCGGATGGCGCCATTGGCGTGGTAGCGCTTCCAATGTCCGTTGCGCATGCCGTCCGACATGGGACCTTCCTCATAGATGGCATCCATGGGAAAACCGTTCACACCGGCATCCTTTCCAAGGATGACCGTGTGTTCAGGTGAAGGGGTGCCGCCGTTTTCGATGCCGGGGACGTGGGCGAGGGTGCCGAGCACCGGGGCCGCGACCATCGAGAGCATCAGGATGAATGAATCGAATTTCATGGGGCGTTGTGAATGAACGCTCCCGATACGGCAGTGCTTCCCCGAAGGTTTCGGTCAGGGACGGAATCGCTTGGAAAAATTCAGACGGCCCCCAGGGCAGGCTCCTTGAAACGGCGCGCCCTGACCATGGTGTCGACCAATTGCGGCAGGTCCACGGTAGGGCTCCACCCCCAATCCTCGCGGGCCATCCGGTCGTCCAGACCATCGGGCCAGCCCGCTGCGATGCCCTGCCTGAAGTCCGGGGCATACGTCCATCGGAAATCCGGCACATGCCGGCGGATCTCAACGAACAGTTCCTCCGGGCTGAAGCTCATTGCCTGGATATTGTAAGCTTCCTCACACCGCATTGCCTCCTGCGGAGCGGACATGATGGACAGCGCGGCATCCACGGCATCGTCCATGTGCATCATGGGCAGGCGTTCCGACGCCTCGAGAAAACAGGAATACGGCTCGGCATTGTCGAGGTGGTCGAACACCTCCACGGCATAATCCGTGGTGCCACCCCCCGGAGGAGCCAGAGTGCCGATCAATCCCGGATAACGGACGCTCCTGACATCCACGCCGCGGTTTCTCCGGTACCAGGCGCACCATTGCTCCCCGACATTCTTGCTGATGCCGTATACCGTGGCCGGCCAGCGGTGCTCCTCCTGACCGGCGATGGGCCCAGACTCCGGACCGAACACGGCAATGGAGCTGGGCCAGAAGATGCGCATGGGCTGCAGGGCGCCCGCAGCAATCTCCAGCACATTGAGCAGACCCTTCATGTTGAGGTTCCATGCCCATTGGGGATCCTGTTCACCACGGGCACTCAAGGCGGCCGCGAGGTGGTGGATGTGGTTCACATGGTGGTGGGCGATCCGGTCGGCGAGTCCTGCGGCATCGCATACGTCGATGCGCTCGAAGGGCAGGTCCAGGATACCGGAATAGGTCGGCGGTTTGATGTCCATGAGGACCACGCGTTCTCCAGCCGCCTTGAGGGACAGGGCCATTTCCGTCCCGAGTTGACCTGAGGCGCCGATGATGCAGTGCACATCCTGAGCCATGGACGCAAATATGCGCAGGATGTAGCTTGCATGGCACAAGAATTTTGCACCGCACAGGGGCATGGATTTCAACTACGACCTTCCGGAATCGCACATTGCCAAGCATCCCCCTGCCCGCAGGGAGGACGCCCGTCTGCTTCACGTGGATGCTGGTGGGTATTGGACCGACCGCGGCATCACCGACCTGCCGGAGCTGCTGCCCGGGGCGAGCGCGCTGTGGGTCAACGAGACCAAGGTGCTCCACGCCCGACTGATGGCCGTCAAGCCGACGGGCGGCGTGCTCGAGCTGCTCTTGCTCGAACCGCGGGATGTGCCTGTCGAGCAGGGCTTGACAGCACAGGAGACGGTGGTGTGGAACGCGATGGTCGGCGGCGCCAAGAAATGGAAGTCAGGGCCCTTGGAAGTACCCGGAAGCGGGGTTGGGCTGGTGGTGGAGCGGGAAGGCGATGCCCTTCGGTTCACATGGGAGGGCGAAGAGGATTTCGGTGCCGTCCTGGACCGGCTTGGGCGCATCCCGCTCCCGCCCTACATGCGCCGGGATGCAGAGGACAACGATGCGGAGCGCTACCAGACGGTCTTCGCCAGGTTGCCGGGCAGCGTGGCGGCGCCCACGGCGGGACTGCACCTGACGGACGGGCTGCTCGGAGCACTGTACGACCGGGCCATCCATTGCGAGCGGGTGACGCTGCACGTGGGTGTAGGGACATTCAAGCCCCTCACGGGGGATGTTGCTTCCCACACCATGCACGGGGAAAGGTGCATCGTCGAACGTGGCGCACTGGCCCGGCTCGCTGAAGGTGCGGAAGTCACGGCCGTCGGGACAACCACCCTGCGCACGTTGGAAAGCCTCTACTGGATCGCCTGCCGCTGGAAGTCCGAAGGCATCGCTCCGGATCAACCCCTGCAGCAATGGGTCTACCGCGAGGTAGGGGAACCCTTTGCGGGCCACCCAGAGGCCATGGCGTGGTTGCTGGAGGCCATCGGCACTGCGGACCAGGTCGAGTTCGTGACCAACCTGATGATCGTACCGGGCTACCGGGTGCGGTCAGCGCACCGGCTGCTGACCAACTTCCACATGCCGAACAGCACGTTGCTGTGCATCGTGGAAGCCATGATCGGTGCCCGTTGGCGTGAGGCATACGCCCACGCGGTGAAGAACGGATACCGTTTCCTCAGTTACGGAGACGCCTGCCTGTTGGAGCGCTGCGATTGAGCACTGCAACGGACAGGCGTCCCTCCGGAGGTCCGGAATGTGGAATCAGCTTCCCTGGCGGAAGTCTTCGACGTCGGCCTTGTCGCGAATGGCGTTGGAGAGGCGGACGGACGCACCGCTGCTGATGGGCAGGTTGCGGAAGTAGGTCCGGTCATTCAGACCGCTCACTTCAGACTTGAAGTCGCCGGTGGCTTCCACTTCGTTGCGCAGGGTGGGGGAGATGACCCAAACGCCGTTGGCGCCCTGGATGGGGTCGCTGAGGGTGTTGAGGGGAAGGGCAAAGGCCGCACCCACCACGTCGGGCTCGGGAGCACCACCCGCACCGCTGATGCTCGGGGTCTTCAGGCTGATGCCTGCAGCTGCATTGACCTGATCACCGGCTTTCTCGGCGATGTCTTCCAACGAGCTGCCCTGCATGAGCTCCATGTAGAGCTCGGCCTTCTTCTCCTTGAGCGCTCCGGCGCGCATGGCAGCCTCCACGTTCTCGAAGGGCGGCTCACCCTCCTCCTTGATGTTCACCAGGCAGGCGATGATGTAGTTGCCGTCGATCTGGAAGGGGTTGCTGACGTCTCCCTTGTCGGCACCGTAGGCCCAGCCCACGACTTCGGCTCCGTTCTGCAGGCCGGTGATGGCCTCAGCGCCTGACTTCACGTCCCGCGCCTCGACAATGGCATATCCCATGGTGTCGGCAGCGTTACGGAAGGACTCGGTGTCACCGTATTCGATGGCGAAGTTCATCGCCGTCTCCTCTGCGGCTTTCGCCGTTTCGTCCGAGATACCGACGGCGCGGTCGACGCGCTGCACCGTGATGGCGTCTGCCGTCCATTGCTGGTCGAGCACCTCGATCAGGTGCAGGCCGTAGTTCGTCTTGGCGGTGCCGATCTTGCCGACCCGGTTGTCGAAGCAGAAGTCCTCGAACGGCTTGACCATGCGGCCACGCTTGAACTCGTACTCACCTCCGGTGGCTTTGGATCCGGGATCCTCGCTGTGCTTGTTCACGAGGTCGGCGAATGCATCACCGGCGCGCAGGCGGCGCTTCAATGAATCGGCGCGCGCTTCGAGCGCGGCAAGCTGGTCGGCATCGTTGATGTCGTCGGTCTTCAGCAGGATGTGGCGGCACTTCACCGTGCTGTCGGCAACTGCGTCCTTGGACATCACCTTGTCCATACGGATGGACTCGCCTTCAAAGTAGGGTCCGACCACGTCGCCAACCGATGCTGCTTCGAGCTTGGCAGCCTGGCTTTCCTGGTCCACGGCCGCGCCGATGATCTCAAAGATGCTCGTCTCAGCCGTCAGGCCATTGGAAGCAAGGAAGGCGCTGTCGTTCTCTGCTTCCGCCCAATCCGCGCTGAGTTGCTCGAAGAGCGTTTCGGAGCGCTTGCGGTCGTCAAAGCTGGCCGCCAACGGAATTCGGATGTACTCGATATCACGTCCAGCCTGCTGGGCGTACTGGGCGTCACCCTTGTGTTCGCGGTAGTAGGCCTTCGCATCGGCGTCCGTGACTTCAACATCACCCTCGGGAATGGCGGTGTACTTCTTGAGCACGTAACGGAAGTCGACCTTCTCCTGTCCGCGGAGGAACTCGCGCTTGCCTTCGAGCGTATTGGCTGCGAGACCAGCACGGACGAGTCCGTCGAACTTCTCGCGCATGCGCTTCTGCTCAATGACCCGGGCATAGCCTGCATACTGCGCCTTTCCGTTCGGGTCGGAGTACATCGCGCTGAAGGTCTGCCGCCAGTTCTCCTTCTGTTCCTCGGTCACATTGCTCCCGTAGAACGTGCGGGAAACCCAGGGGGAGATGTAGTCGCCGTAGCGGATGTCGTCGAACTCCTCCTTGGTCAGCTTGAGGCTCAGGGCATCGAAGTTGTCGCCGTAGAGGCGCTCGGTCAGAATGT
Organism: uncultured Flavobacteriales bacterium; assembly: GCA_937996585.1. GTDB lineage: Bacteria > Bacteroidota > Bacteroidia > Flavobacteriales_D > Sanyastnellaceae > UBA8752. Next base: position 4,074 of record CALKUW010000180.1, on the reverse strand, counting down.
CAGCCCAGACCTCATTCTGGGCGTCCTTGTCGTTGTTGTAGTTGAACAGCGTTTTGCGCTCCTGGACACGCGTGCGGTACTCCAGGAAGGACACTTCGTTTCCATTGACGGAACCCGCAGCCTGCGAGCCGGGGTTGGAGCCGATCATCGCGATGACGGCATCGTACGGAATGAGGAAGCCCAGCATGCCCAAACCGATGATGGTGAGGAGCAGGGTTTGCTGGTTACGGATCCTTTCAATCATGGCCATGGTGGCAGCATTTTCTTGTGGAGCGCGAAGATACGCAGTCGCTCCCGTTCGACGTCAGCTCTCTTCAGGCTGTTTTCTCAAGACCTCGACGAGGACGATGCGGGCACCGTCCACCCGGGTCACCAGCAGGGAATGGCCTTCCATTTCCAGCCGATGGCCCTCCGGGGGAATCTCCTCCTCATGGTGAAGCACTAGGCCGCCCAGCGTCTCATATGCTTCATTTTCAGGAAGTTCTAATCCGTACCGGTCGTTCAGATCGTCCACGTCGTGGCGCGCGCTGAACCGGTAATGCCCCTCACCGAGCTCCATTTCGACCAGGGCCTCATTGTCGTGCTCGTCCTCGATGTCGCCGATCAGTTCCTCCACGATGTCCTCCATCGTGAGGATGCCTGAAGTTCCACCATACTCATCGACGACGACAGCAAGGTGTCGCTTGCGACGTATGAATTCCGTCAGGATGTCCTGTGCCCCCATCGGTTCCGGGACGATGATGGTGGGGTGGAGGTAGCGGGCGAGTTCAGTCCCGTTGGCCTCCCCCGCTCCTTCCAAAGATCGCCTCAGCAGGTCCTTGGAATGAACATAGCCGATCACGTGGTCGATGGTGTCGCGGTAGATGACCACCTTGCTCAGACCGGTATCCGCAAAACAGCGGTCAAGTTCCTCAATGGATGCGCTCGCATCCAGAGCCACGATTTCGTTGCGGGGCACAAGGCAATCCCGCGCCTTGAGGTTGGTGAAATCCAGCGCGTTCTGTAGGATCTGCAGCTCGTTGTCGAGAGAGCTGTCCTCGTCCGTTACCAACCGGTCGTTGAGGTTGCGGACGAAGTCATCAAGGTCGACGGCGCCGAGGGTATCCTCTTTTTCCGCATCCTCCTTTTTGCCGAGGAACAGACGGCTCAAGGCGAGCACGACAATGGCCAAGGGCCACAACACATAGAACAGGGCGACCAGGGGAATGGAGAAGAAGCGCAGCCAACGGTTCGGAGCACTGTGGAAAAAGCTCTTCGGAAGGAACTCTGCCGTGACGAGTACGACAATGGTGGCGATGCCGGTCTGTGCCGCAAGCGCAGCGATGGGATTTGCGGCCATTTCCCAACCGGCCACACCGAAGAGCCTCTGGGCGATGAGTGCACCGGATTGCAGGCCGAAGATGACGAGGGCGAGGTTGTTACCCACGAGCATGGTCGCGATGAACTGTTCGGGCTTGCGAAGCAGGTGTTCCACCAGCTTTCCGGCCCATCCGCCTTGGTTGCGGTCCAATTCGGCCTGCAGCCGGTTTGCCGAGACGAAGGCAATCTCCATACCGGAGAAGAAAGCCGATGCCAACAGGGCGGCAAGGAGCAGTGCCAGATGCGGTGGTTCAGGGTCCATGAGAGGGCCGGGTGAAGGCAAGGTAAGGCTTGCGGCCTTTCAGCAGGTGAAGGGGGTCATTCCTGCACTTCGCCCGATGCCTGCCCGCCGGTGAGCTTGCGCCGCAGGCCGCGCCGGGTCAGGTACCAGGCACCGGCGATACCCGGAAAGATGAGGGTGGACCGTCCATCGGCCCATCCGTTTCCGTAGATGTGATACAGCGATGCGGTCAGGGAGAGGAGGGCGATGATGCCCCAGAGGCGCTCGGCAATGAGGTGGACGCGCGGATTCATGGACGGTGGTTGGTGGTGTCCACAAGAAAGGTGCCTGTGGGTTCGAGGATGCGGTACCTCTGGAACCGCGCATCGGATTCGAGTCCTTTGCCCAAAAGGGTGCCTTGTGGTGTGCGGACTTCGACGGGCGCAGGCGTGTGGACGTGGTCACTGTCCGCGCTCCAATACAGCAGTTCGGTGTGGAGCGTATCCCCCTCGGACCCATGCAGGACGACATTGCCCTCGGCTTCCAGGAACCGCGATTCTTCGAGGAAGTGACCGTGATCCGCCTCCAGGCGGGCGTCCAGCAGGCCGTCCTCATCGAGCACGTCCAATGCAAATCCTCCACTAACCTCCCAGACCGGGGGCTCTTCGGCGGAGCGGGTCATGCGCGCTGCGGAAAGCCGGTGCGTCAAGCGCCCTTCCTCGCTGTATTCAAGGGTGGCCTCACCGAGCACCTGCGAGGGCCCGCCGAGTGTTTCGAAGTCGGCCACGGAAGCCATGTCATTGCGGCAACCGAGGACGGCCAGACAGGCCGCCAGGGCCAGCGCATGGCCACGCAGCGGCATCACTTTCGGGCCTTGGTGGTCTCACCGAGGCACTTGACCGTGATCTCCTTGCCCTCGTCAATGCCGTAGGTGAAGAGGTCATCCACCGTGGGATAGGACTTCTTGACCTGGGCAATCTTGGTGTTGGCTTTGGAGGCCACCTCGCTGTCGATCGACTTGGCGCGGACGTAGTAATCGGTGGCCAGCCAATAGACTTCGCGACCCTGCAGCGGGCTGTCCGAGCAGGCTCCCACCATGGAGGCGATGGCATCCCCGATGAGCAGGTAGGGCTCGCCATTGCCGGGATCGGCCTTGGCCGCCTTGCGGGCATAGCGGATACACTTGCTCACCTGTCCGGCGTTCTTGGCGACCTGCCCGGCCTTCATGAGGTTGCGTCCCGCCTTCGGGCAATCCCCGCAAAGCTCGACGGACTCCTCGAAGTAGGGCAGGGCGGCGTTGAAGTCGCCTTTTTTGGCGAGCTGAATGCCAATGGAGTAGGCGGCATCGGCATTCTTCTCGACCGCGTAGACGGCCTCCGCCACGGGGAGGAAGATGTCGTTGTCGGTGCAGCCCTTCTCGTTGAGCAGGCGCAAGGACTTTTTCTTGATGTCAATGTCCTCCGGTGCGGCCTCCAGCTTCTTGGTCAGCACGGGCACCATGTCCTCGCAATTCGCCACCTGAACGAAAATCTCGTCGAGGTTCTTCTGGGTGGTGGCGTACTTGTCCGCAGCGGCGCTGTCGGCCGCAGCGAGTTCGCGCTGGCGCCCGCTTTCGATGAAGTCGCTCAGGCGCAGGTACTCGTTGAGGAGATCGCCGATGGCGGTCTCCTTGGCTTCCGCACCCTCTGCACCGTTCAGGGCTTCTACGAGCAACGCGTAGTAGCCATTCAGCACGGCTGCATCCGCCTTGTCCTCGAGGCAGGCAATGCTCTCTTCGAACATGGGGCGGGCCTCCTGTGCCGCACGCTTGTTGAGGCTGGTCCAGTCCATGGCCTTGCGCGCGAGCACCTCACAGCCATTGTTGGGCTTCTTGGACGTCGTGGGGAAGTGTTCGATGCGCAGGTCATAGTACATGAAAACACTGTCGCGAAGGGCGATGGCCCGGGCGTTGTCCTTGGCCTTGATGGCCGCCTTCATTTGGCGCTTAAGCAGATTCACCCCCTTGATGTACATGTTCTGCGACACCTTCGGCGGGCAAACGCTACAGGCCTCCTGCCAGAAGGGGTAGGCGTCGGTGTAATTCTTCTGCTTGTAGTAGGTCTCGTACAGGCTGAGGTTCTCCTTGCACGCGGCTTGCTGCTCCGGCGTATCTCCGTATTTGCTGTCGTCCTGTCCGAGCAGGGGCAGGGTCGTCATGAGGCACAGGGCTGTGCCGAGGAGGGGGGCGATGGGGGCTTTGATCAACATCGTTTGCGGCTTCTTCAGTCTCTACAATCAAAGACCAGACCAAAAGTTCTGATCCGATCCGGGCGGGCAAAAATAGAGGAACGCATCCAAGCGCGCCGGGCCGGGGCCTCAGTCGTAACGGCGGGGCACCAGCCACTGGTTCTTGAAGAACGGGTGGAGGGTGAAACCGACCATGGCGCCAAAGCCCGATTCGCTCAGTGGATTGTCGGTTCCCGTAGCCGTGGTGGACTGGCGTGTCAAGGCGAGGT
>CALKUW010000179.1 GCA_937996585.1 uncultured Flavobacteriales bacterium | reverse complement strand
GTCCAACTCGTGGCTTGGGCGCGTACCCCGGATGGGCCGAGGATGAGCAGGAAGAAGAGGGTGGTGGTGAAACGAAGGGGCTTCCGATGGAGCCTGGACATCGCAGGTATGCAGGGGACAATGGACATCCCCGCGAAAGTAAGGTCTCCGTGCATCGCGTGCACGGGTTGTGCCGGTCAGTGCCGGGTGACTTCGATTTCCACGCGCCGGTTGGCTTCGTGCTGCCAGGCGTAGATGGGGTCGGGGAACAGCAGTGCTTCGGCACCACGGCCTTGGGCCGTGAGGCGTTCGGGTGCAATGCCGTGCAAGGTCAGCCATTCAATGATGACCTCTGCACGGTCGACGCTGGCCTTGCGATAGAAGGCCCGGGACCGGCGACCATCGGCGCCGTTGACGTGGCCGATGATGTTGAGGTGGACGCTGGGGTTGTCCTCCATCCAGTGGAGCAGCTCCTCCGCCACGCCGAGGCATTTGGGGTGGAGGCGGTGCTGGTTTCCGAGGAAATGCAGGCCGAGGATGTCGGTCCGCTGCCCTTCGTCGAGTTCGCGCAGTTCTACCCGGATCGTGGGTGTCTCGAGCAGGTCGGGGTAAAACGTTTCGGTGTGGAACATGTAACCCGGCTTGCTGCCGATAAGGGTGTGCCGGCGGTGCGGTACAACGCGGAGCACGGTGTCGGAGAGCTGTGACCAGCGGCCGGGCCGGCGGCTGTGGTAGCCGAACAGCACTACATCGCATGCTTCCGGACGGCCTTCCGACTCCACGGAAAGGCGGTAGCTGCCGTATTCAAGTACGGTCTCTTCGGGCAAGATGGCCCGCTCGGCGTGGAATTGTGCTTGGGCTGGAAGCCCGATCAAAAGGAGAAGTAGGGGGACCGAGAAGGCCTTGGCGATGTGGTGGTATCGCCCGCGTGCGGGAAGCTGGTCAAGCATACCCTTAATTTACACATTATTCGACGAACTTCCATTTTTTGAAGACCAAAAATGCAATAATGCCGAGCAAAATGTACGGAACGGCCATGATGTACAGGATGCCCTGGTTGATTCCCCGGCCAACGGCCCCCTCAGCTGCACTGTCCTCGGCGACCGCTTTGCACATGACGCACTGCCCCCAGATTGCGTCCGCCATCAACAAGGCGCAGCAGAGGAGGAACAGGTGCGGGCGCATCTCGCAGGGCGGTCAATAGGGGTAATAGGGCGAGATCATCCAGAAGACGATGACGCCGGTGGCCGTGACATAGAGCCACATGGGCATGGTGATGCGGGCGATGCGGCGGTGCCGCTCCACATCTCCGGCAAGTCCACGCGCATAACTGAACAGGGCCAGGGGAACGATGAGCGCGGAGAGGACGATGTGGCTGAGGAGGATGGTGAGGTAGACGGTGCGGATGGCGCCTTGGCCACCGAATTTGGTGGATTCGGTGAGCATGTGGAAGGTCACGTAACTCAAAAGGAACAAGGCGGAGAGCACCAAGGCGGCGGTGTTCAGGTTCCTGTGGCGCTGGACCTTTCCCTGTTTTATTGACCACAGCGAAACGGCTAGGCAAAGGAAGGCGGAGCCATTGAGCAGGGCATTCAATCGCGGCAGGAGGTAGACCTGGCGCAGCGTATCCTCCGAGAGGCCTTCTGCCGGGGGGATGAAGAAGAGCAACGTCACCAATGCGGGGACGGCGATGGAAACGGTCCAGACGAAGCGGCGGACGGCGCGGTCGGAGGGGGTGGGGGCTTTCATGGTCGGGCGAGCAGGGTCATCAGGTCTTCCAACATCCGGTCGACCTCGGAGGTTCTCGTGCCGTCATAGGTGCCGCGCAGCCGGCCCTGCGCATCCACGATGAGCACCTGGTCGCTGTGGAAGAAACCGCCGGCCGCCGTATCGCTCGGCAGGGCGGTCAGGAGGTAGCCCTCCTGCAGCAAGGGGTACAGTTCCTCTTCCGGACCGGTCAGGAATTTCCAGACGTCCGGATCGGCTCCAAGCCGCTGGCCATAGCGCCGCATCCGTTCCGGGGTGTCGTTCTTCGGGTCCACGCTGTGGCTGAGGATGCAGACCCTTTCCTCGAGGCCTTCCGCCCAGAGCCGGTCGTGCACCCGGGCGAGCTGTGAGCTGATGACCGGGCAGATGGTGGGGCACGCTGTGAAGAAGGCGTCGACGATGCGCACCTTGCCCTCCACATCCCTGTGGCTGAATTCCGCACCGCGCTGGTCGGTCAGTGCGAACTTGGGGACCGTGTGCGGCTCGTCTCCCATGGCTGGTCCCAACACAGGCAGTTCGGGTTTCTGCGCGGCTTCCCTGCGGCGCTTGTCGCGCTCCGTCTTCCGTTTCTTCAGCAATGCGATGTCCTCCACGGCATCTCCGATCTCGTGCTCGCTGGAGGCGAGGTATTTCTGGCGGACGTATCCGCGGTCGTCGAGCAAGAGCAGGGTGGCCACGTTGAACGGGTCGGCCGCATCGCGTTCGATGCCGAGGCCCGAACCGATGATGGTGTCGATGGAGGCCTGGTCACCCGTGAGGAACCGCCACTTGTCGGGGTAGCGGTTGTAGCGTTCGTTCTGCCCCACGTATTTGCGCAGCTGGGAAGGCGTGTCGTGGGCGGCGTCGAGCGTCAGGCAGAGCAGGCCGACATCCGGCTCGTCGCGGTAGCGCCAATTGGCCCACAGCAGTTGCTGGGTGAGTTCGGCCAGATACGGGGTGGTGACCGTGTCGGTGGTCATGCAGGCCACGAGCCAGAAGGTCCCGGCCAGGCTGTCGCGGCTGACGGTGCGCGCCCCTTGGTCGGTCAGGATGAAGTCCGGAATGCGCCTCGCCCCGACCGGCGTGGAGATGCGCTGTCCTTTGGGAGAGAAATAATCGAGGTCGCTGAACTCGTGGCGCATGCCACGCCCGAGGATCACAAGCAGGAGCAGGGGCAACCCCGGCAGGGCGGCCACCAGCAGGAGGCGGCGCAGGGGACGGCGGTTGGCCGGATGGCGCTCACCCATGTTGAAGGGGGGTGCTCAGTGGAAGAGCAGGTCCAGGTCGTAGTGCGCCAACCCCTCCGTGATCGCAATGAAAATCAGGTAGGCGATGAAGACGAAGTAGGGCACGATGACGGCGTTGCGCAGGTTCTTACGCTCGTCGCCGAGATGCATGAACGTCATCACGATGTAGCCCGCCTTGAACAGCGTCAGGACGATGAAGGTCCATTTGATGGCCGTCCAGGTGAAGGTCTCGCTCCGCTTGAACATCACACCCATGCCGACCTCGATGGCCGTGATCACCGAGAGGATGACCGTGACCATGTAGATCTTCTTGCGGATGGCGATGCCCTGCTCTTCGCTGTGGTGGGCGTTGAGGGCGTAGCTGTCGTTTACGATGAGGTCGTCGCGCTCCATGTCAGATGAGGTAGAAGAAGGTGAAAACGAACACCCAGACCAGGTCGACGAAGTGCCAGTAAAGGCCCACCTTCTCGACCATCTCGTAGTGCTTCCGGCGCTCCATGACGCGGTTCAGCACCATGAAGAAGACCACGATGTTGATGATGACCCCGGAGAACACGTGGAAACCGTGGAAACCGGTGATGAAGAAGAAGAAGTTGCTGTAGCCCTGTTGCGTGGCGTACTCGCTGTGGTTGATGCCACCCCAGTCGGCGCCGAGGCCGGGGATGGGGGCACCGAAGGAGAAGCTCTCGGAGCGGGCATTCCACAATGCCATCATTTCGTCCCCTTCGACGAGGGTCTCGTTCTCGACGTACTTGTTGACCTTCAAACCGTGCAGGTGCGCCTCGTGGGGGTGGTCACCGAGCTCGGTCAGGATGACGTGTCCGCCTTCGGTGGTCATGGGCACGCCTACGGGGTCGTGGAGGTGCATCTCCATCAAGTGGCCGAAGTGGTGGTCCATGTAGACCCGGTCACCGGCGTTCATCGTGATGGTGCCTCCGTCGGGATCCGTGACCGTCACCTGCTCCGCCAGGTTGAAGAAGCCGCCGCTGCCGTGGATGAAGTGGCTCCACTCCCAGGCTTGGCTGCCGAGGAAGAAGAAACCGCCGACAATGGTCAGACCCAACCACTTCAGCACGCCGGAACGGTCATTGCGGTGGCCCGCCTCCACGGCGAGCACCATAGTGACCGAACTCACGATGAGAATGAAGGTCATGAGGGCCACATACATGAGGGGGTATTCCCCTTCGAGGCCCGGGAGGGCGCGGAAGACCTGCTCCCCGATGGGCCAGGCGTCCACCGCTGCGGCCCGCCAGAAGGCGTAGGCTATGAGCAATCCTCCGAACGTCAGGGCGTCCGATACGAGGAAGTACCACATCATCATTTTGCCATAGGTGACCCCAAAAGGCGACTGTCCTCCTCCCCAGAGGACTTCCTTCGAAACTTCTGCTTGTGCGTGTCCGGCCATGACGCTGATTTGCGCCGCAAACTTAAGCCATCATCAGTGGAGAAGGAACAGGAACGCGAACAGGTATATCCATAACAGGCCCAGGAAATGCCAATACACGCCACCGGTGTGCAATCGGACGGTATCTCCGGGGTGGATCCGGCCCTTCAGGATGCGCACCCCGTTGACCACGAGATAGGCCAATCCCAGGGCCAGATGGAAAAGGTGGATGAGGATGAGAATGAACAGGTAACCCGAGGCGGAATTGGAGGTCCGCACCACATCGAGGGTGATGTCGCGCGCCATGAGGACGTCGTCCGAAGCGAAGAGCTGCTTGGTCTCCGGACGGAAGTTCAACGGTGTACCATCCTGGCCGATGGTGTAGTCCTGGCCCCAGACTGCGGGTCCGTCGAGCAGCTGTTCGATGCTGTTCCAACGGTAGGCCTTGGCGCCCGATGCCAGTTCATCCACGGTCCAGCCCATGCCTTTTGCCTGCAGGTCCCCCCAGCCTTGCAGCTGCATGACGGTGAAGGCGATGCCGAGCACGAAGGTGATGGCGATGTGCACGAAGCTGGCCGTGGTCTGTCCGTTGCGCATGGCGCGAAGGCTGAGCCACATCGGCAACGAGCTGGCGACGATGAGGCCGTTGCTGATCCACAGGGCCGTGGGCGCTTCGATGTGCACCCAGAATTGGCCCACGTTGGAAACGATGTAGGCCGAGGTGAACCCTGCGAACAGCATGACGACCGCGAAGAGGATGAAGTACATCAGCATCTTCTTGGTCCGTTCCCGCACGGCGGGGTCGAGCCCTTCGAAGACGTCCACTTTGCCGATGGTTTCGGGGGTGGTTTCTGTGGTGTTCATGACGCGAAGTTTCAACGGTAGAACCGCCGGGGGCGGCCCGGGTTCAGGGAATCTTGTCGAGGACGTACGTGAGCTGCACGATTGGGAGGTACAGGAAGCTCGCGAACATCAGCCGGCGGGCATCCGCAACCTCCAGGTTGCGCCACAACCGGAAGGCGGGTACAGTGAAGCCGATGCCGGTCAGCACGGCGACGACCAGTGCGATGTCGCCTACCATGGGGGAGGCCCCGGGCAGGGCCCAAGGCAGCAGGCTGGCGGGGATGCAGAGCATGGTGTACAGCAGAATTTGTCGTGCACTCGCCGCGGTGCGCCCCTCCTTGAAGGGCAACATGCGATAGCCGGCCTTGAGGTAGTCCTCATGTGCCACCCAGGCGATGGCCCAGAAATGCGGGAACTGCCACATGAACTGGACTGCGAAGAGGGTGCCGGGCTCGATGCCGAACCGCCCCGTCGCCGCCACGTACCCCAGCATGGGTGGGATGGCCCCGGGGATGGCCCCGACGAGCACGCTGAAGCCCGTGCGGGACTTGAGCGGGGTGTAGGCGAGGACATAGCTGAGCAGGGCCAGCAGGCCGAGCAGGCCTGCCCGGATGCCGAGGTGGAAGAGCGCAGCCAAGCCGATGGCACCAGCCAGGGTCGACCACATCGTCGCCGCCCTGACGGTCATGCGGCCGGTGGGAAGCGGCCGGTCGGCGGTCCGTCCCATGCGCGCATCGCGGTCCCGTTCGATGATCTGGTTGAACCCGTTGGATGCACCGGTTAGCAGGTAGCCGCCGAGGGTCAGTTCGAGGAAGGGAATGAGGGCGATGGTGTCGGTCCCCATGAACCAGCCCAGCACGGCGCTGAGCACGACGAAGGTGCCGAGGCGCAGCTTGAACAGGACGGCGATGTCCTTGAGCAGGGAAGGGGTGGGCGCGGGGGTGGCCGACATGGCGGACGGCGAAATTAGGAAGCCCCTACCAATCGGCACCCAGCCAGGGTCCTGAGGTCCTCAGACCGACGGCGACCCAGGTGCCGTTGTCTACCAGCCCGTCGAGCGCGACGCTGCGGACGGACAGTTGGACAAACCCCTTGATCGCCTCGCCCCAACGGGTTGGCAGGTTGCGGGCGACGTCCATCTGGAGCAGGGCGAAATCGCGTGCTGCTCCGTCCAGCCAGAGGTAGGTTTCCGTCTGGCGCTCGATGTCCCCAACCTGGGGAAGGGAGCCCGTAGGCGCATCGCCTTGGATGTCATCGCCCCGCCTCGAAACGGTCAACCGTCCATGGATTTCCCATTCACCGCGTTCCACCCTACCCTCGGTGCGGGCTTCGATGAAATTCGCCCCGAGCGGATGGGCCATGGGCGTGAGGCCGTTGATGTAGGCGCTGGTCGACGTGAAATGACTGTACGTCCAAGGGCGCGCGCCGGACATTTCGATGCGCCAACCTCCACGTTGCCCCATCCAGCAGATGCCGCCGAGCAGGCCGTATTTGTTGCCCCACCAATTGGTCGACCCCAGCATCTCCGAAACGATGAGTTCGTCGACCAGCACCTGTCCGTAGAGGTATTTCTGCGGCCCTTCCAATGGGCCGATCCGGAACCGTCCCTCCATGCCCACGATGGCGTTGTCCGAACTGCCCTGGGCGTACTCCGTGGGGCGGAAGCTGGTGAGCGGGAGCAGGTAATGCGGTTCGAAGGCGCGGGCACCGTCTGAGATGTTCCAGACGACGGCACCCCACAGTGCACCCGTGAGTCGGCGGCTGAAATCGACCTCAAGGCGGTGCGAGGCGACGAGGCGCTCGATGCCGGTCCGGATGGCCCCTTCGGAAGGCAACCACGTGCGCGGGTCCCCGGTCATGCCGGTCCAGCAGAAAATGCTCGGTGCGCCTTGCAGGGCTTCCACGCGGTGGCGGTAGCGGAGCTTGCCACCGCCGTCGATGGCGGTCTGGATAAAGGGAACCGGCGCATTGTGCCGGCCTCGGAAAAGCGACCTTCCGCCCCATCCGTCGTGCAGGGTGTCCCGGCCCATCGTCAGGCGAACGGAAGGTAGGAGGTCCATGTCCCATCGCGCCCGCCATCGACGGGCTCCACGCCCATCTGCATATCGGCCGTCATGCCCTGCGAGCAGGGCGTCCATCAGTTGTGGCCCAGCCCCTTGGGCCAGATCGAGTGCCACCATGCCGGACCCGCGGTCGAGGCTGACTTGCGCGGACAATGAAGCCAGGAAGGCCACGCCTCCGCCGTTCCCTGAAGCGATCCCACCCAGGGATTGGGGTTCGGCGGTGAACACCAGGGCGGAAGCTTCCTCGCGCGAAGCCGTCGTATCCGCATCCTGCGCATGGTTGACCTGGACCATGAGCAGCCCGAAGAGGCCGAGGGTCAAGAACCGGAACGCATGGCGCATGATGCAAACGTAATCCCAACCCCGACAGATGCGGGACGCGGTTCAGTGGGTTGTCAAAAAGGTGAGGGTGTCGTGCCTGCGGACGGCGCGGGCACGTGTTCAGTGGTGGCCGGCGTGGGACTTCCGCCGCATGGCGCGGGAGATGGCGCGCCCCTTTTCCATGGCGATGATGACCACCGGTAGCATGAAGGCGCAGCCCAGCAAAAGCAGGAAGGCCATGGTGGGCTCCATGGCGGGGATGCTGAATCCGAGCATGATCATCACGGCCGTGTAGCCGTGGATGAAGAGGGCGGCCTGCAAATGGGTCATTCCGAGGTGGAGCAACCGATGGTGCAGGTGGGTGCGGTCGGCTTGGAAGGGCGATTGCCTCTTCAGGGCGCGCAACGTGAAGACGCGCAGCGTGTCCACAAGGGGATAGCTGAGGGTCGTCATGGCCAGCACCGGCAAGGACCTGTGTGCCCACATGGTCGGCACCTGCTCGATGGGGGTCTTCATGATGCTCGTGGCCATCACGTAGATGAACATGCCGAGGATGAGTGAACCACTGTCGCCAAGGAAGATGCGGGCCGGCGTGATGTTGAAGACGATGAAGCCGGACAGGGCACCCGCGAGGGCGAGGCACAAGACGGCGTAGTCCTGCTGTCCTGTGACCTGGAACCACAAGGTGCACGCAATGGCGATGAGCAAACCGTATCCGCCCGCCAGCGTATCAATGCCGTCTATGAGGTTCACTGCATTGACCACCACTATGTAGACGAAGAGCGAGAAGGGCACGGCGAAGAACGGTGCCAGGGCATGCAGGCCGAAAAGTCCTCCGAAGTCCGTGATTTGGAATCCTCCTCCAATGATGAGGATGACCCCCACGATGAGTTGGACGATCAATTTTTTGATGGGATCCAATTCAGACAGGTCGTCCTTCAGTCCCAAAAAGAAAAGGATCATGGCGCCTGCCGCGAGCCTCAAAAAAGGAATGGCTTCTGCTCCCTCAGGCCTTACAAGCAAGGTCGTAGTGAAGACAGTACCTATGAAAACCAATACGCCGCCCAGCCTTGGAACACTTCGCTTGTGAACCTTCCGGTCCTCCAGGGGTTCGTCCAGCAGATTCTTCTGCAAGGCGAGTTGGATCAGCGATGGCATTCCAAGCATTACGATGACGAATGCTAGGAGAAATGGCAGCATGATTTTGGTCAGATACAATTTACGACATTTTATTCAACGCCTACTTGAATAAGGCCGTATAAGGTTTCTGCAGTGGTTTGATATAGGAAGATTCCGACACGAAAGTCGTCCGTGGGCGGGCATTTGAAGTGGATTGTCAATTTGGAATCAGGATGGCAAATGTGCACACATTATTCTGTTCGGAGGGTGTCATTCAGAACAAAAAACCATGAACACAACATCATCTGAACCCGGTCATCCAAGGGGTTCAATGTGTCTTTCTACTGGTCGAAACCGGGGAGGAAATGCCCACGGTCCACCATGTCAATCCCAATGCCGGGATGTGCATGGCACTGGCAATCGGGACGAGGGGAACAAGGGGAGGGAGGAGACGGTTCGGCATGAACTTCCCGCGCCTGACCCTGTCTGAAGGGGCAACGGCATCGGCTGCTCGGGAGGGAATGCGGATGGCCACTTTGTGTGACCACGGCCGGGTCATCATGCCGTCCTCAAGGGTGGTCTCGACCAACCTGCCCGACTCCCATTGCAGTGTCCATCCCCCAGGACGCCATTCGACGCCTTGGATCAGGTCGGACCGCCAAGGCGAGGCATCCTGAATACCCAGCGGACCGAGAGGCAGCAGGGGGTCGAATGCAGCCGGCTGTGAGGCCGTAACCGGCGCCCATTCCGTCCATACCGTCCATCGGTCGCCATGTCTGACATGGCCCAGCGACCACTGCGCGACTTTCATTTCGCCCGCATCGCCGGCCTGTCCATATCGCCCGTCGTTCCATGGATGGGTGCGCACCTGGGCGTACCACGTCGACCGGGGTCGGCGCCATTGTACATCCAGGCCGATGTGGCCTGCGCGGAATCCCGGCGTGTGTGTGGAGTCGTTTCCATGGAGATTCGGCAGGTGCCAGGGTGCGAGGTCCCGCATCCAATCCAATACCCCCAAGCGCTCTTCACCACGACCGAGCACATCGGTCCAGCGGGCGGTCATGACGGTAGCAGCTACACGGTTGCTGCCGCGTTCCATGGTCTTGGTCAGGCTGCGGATGCCCAGGCCGAGCGGATGGTAGCGCCCTTCGCGCGCGCCATCGGCCGGCAGCCGTTCCCGACCGCGCTGGCGGGATTGGACCCATCGCCAGGTCCAACCCTTGCCGAGGTCGCTTTCCACCAGCAGGTAGGGGGCCGGTGCCCGTCGGCCCTGCCACAGGATGTTGCGCGCTCCTGGGCCGAGGCCTGTGCTCCCAATGCCCCATTGCACGCGCCACCGGTCATGGGGCTGCACGTCGAACCACACTTCCGCGAGGCTGTGGTCGATGGAATGCAGGCCGCCTTCTGCGGGACGGATCTTGCCGGTACCCATGCCGGGGTACAGCTGACTGGCCAGCACGTATTCTGTTTCCGGACCGACCAGCAGACGTTGCATTTCAAGGACCTTGCCGCCGAATCGGACCTTGTCGTCCAGTGAACCGGCATACCGCACGCCGCGCACATTGCGGTGTCCGAATTGCCATGTCTGTCCCGCGGCGGTTTGCATGCTGCGGGCTTCGCGGGCGAGGTCGACCACCGGGTCCAAGGCCACTTTCACCGGACCGTCGAGGTGCAGGGCGTGCCGGTGCCACCAAGTGTCCCTGCCGCCTTCGCTTTCCGGAAGGGTGCGCACGGAATCATAGGGCAGGGTTCCCCGGCCGGCGGGAGTCGTCAGCACCGGCATGCGACGCCCATCGGGCAGGCGGTCGGGAACGATGATCTGGGACAGCAGCGGCAGCGCGGCCGGTCCCAACAGGAGCAAGAGGATGGTGCGCTGAACTCCGGTCATTTGGCGCGCACCGCGTCCGGGGCCTGCTTGAATTCCTCGTAGACCGCCGTGAGGCCTTCCCGCAGTCCGATGCCGTGCTTCCAGCCCAAGGCGTGGATGCGGCTGCAGTCCATGAGTTTGCGCGGGGTTCCGTCGGGTTTGCTGCTGTCCCAGGCGATGGCGCCTTTGAACCCTACGATCTCCCGGATCATCTCCGCCAGTTCCTTGATGGGGAGGTCCTCTCCCGTGCCCACGTTGACGTGTTCCTTGCTGTCGTAATTCTCCATCAGGAAGAGGCAGGCGGCAGCGAGGTCATCCACGTGGAGGAATTCCCGGCGGGGACTGCCCGAACCCCAGCAGGGAACGTCGGCATCGCCCCGCTCCTTGGCCTCGTGGAATTTGCGGATGAGGGCAGGGACCACGTGGCTGTTCTGCAGGTCGTAGTTGTCACCCGGCCCATAGAGGTTGGTGGGCATCGCCGAAATGAAGTTCGCACCGTATTGGTCACGGTAGGCCTCGCACAGTTTGATGCCGGCGATCTTGGCGATGGCGTAAGGCTCATTGGTTGGTTCCAACGCCCCGGTCAGCAGGGACGTCTCGGTGAGCGGCTGCTCGGCGAGTTTCGGGTAGATGCAGCTCGACCCGAGGAACAACAGCTTCTCCACACCCACCTGATGCGCGGCATGGATGATGTTGGCCTCGATCATGAGGTTGTCATACAGGAATTCCGCGCGGTAGATGTTGTTGGCGTGGATGCCCCCGACCTTGGCCGCCGCGAGGAAGACGTGGGTCGGTTTTTCCCGCTCCATCATGGCGCGCACGGCGGCCTGGTCGCGCAGGTCGAGTTCCGCACTCGTAAAGGTGATGGGGGCGGGCAGTCCGGCATCGGCGAGGGCGCGGCAGATGGCGCTGCCGACCATCCCCCTGTGGCCTGCGACGTAGATGCGAGAAGAAGCGTTCATGGCGTGCATAAAGTTAAGGCTCAACGCTGTGCCGCTTGTCGGGCAAAGGCATTGGAGAGGGCATTGAATGCCAATACGATCGATACGATGCAGGCACCCGGAATGAGGGCGAGGTGGGCATGTCCCGTGAGGATGGCGCCGTAGTGGTCGCGGATGAGGTTGCCCCAGCTCGGCATCGGAATTTGGGCGCCGACGCCCATGAAGCTCAGGCCTGCCTCGATGAGGATGGCGGCGGCGAAGTTGGCCGAGGCGATGACGGCG
>CALKUW010000178.1 GCA_937996585.1 uncultured Flavobacteriales bacterium | reverse complement strand
CACCTTGTCGAAGGGGGCGAGCGAACGGCCATGGAAGTCCTTGGCGATCTCGCCCTCGAGGTTGCCGGCGCGCATGAAGCGCTTGACCATGCGGTCCTCGAGGCTGTGGTAGCTGATGACCACGAGCCGTCCTTCGGGCTTCAGGAGGCGTAGGCTGGCCTTCAGCAGTTCGGCCAGGGCGCCGAGCTCGTCGTTGACCGCGATGCGCAGCGCCTGGAAGGCCTGGGCGAGGTATTGGTTGCGCTTCTGCTGGGGCGCAAGGGGCATCAAGACCTCTTGGAGGCGGCCCGTTGATGTGATGGACGGGGCGTCCGCATCGGCCATGGCCTGGCGCACGGCGCGGGCGGCGCGGTGCGGTTGTGACAGCTCGCCGTATTCGCGGAACAGCCGGGTCAGCTCCTGCTCGTCCATGCGGCGCAGGAGGGCGTCGGCGCCTTCGGGCAGGCGGGGGTCCATGCGCATGTCGAGCTGGCCGTCGGCCCGGGTGCTGAATCCGCGTTCGCCCGCATCGAACTGGTGGGAGCTGACACCGAGGTCGGCCAGGATGCCGTCCACCTGGGTCACGCCGTGCAGCTTGAGGAAGTTGGCGGCGAAACGGAAGTTCTCGGGGATGAGGGCGAAGCGGCTGTCGTCCGGAGCGTTGGGGGCTGCGTCGGGATCGCAGTCAAAGGCGAAAAGCCTACCGTCGGGGCCGAGGGCATCGAGGATGCCGCGGCTGTGGCCACCGCCGCCAAAGGTGCAGTCCACGTAAACCCCGGCGGGCTGCAAGGCGAGCCCTTCGAGGGCGGCGTCAAACAGCACGGGGACGTGGTAGGTGGCGGACATCAGTTGCGGCTGGAGTCGTTGGGGTTGGAGCCGGGCTCGATGTCCCGGCGTACACGCTCGGCCAAGGCGCCGAAATCGAAGTCCTCATCGTCGCCGAGGACCTGCTGCTCGAAGCGGTCCTTGGACCACACCTCGATCTTCTCTCCGAGGCCGGTCACCACGCAGTCGCCTGCTTTTCCGTTCTCAAGACCGGCGTGGGCGAGCAGGGCACCCGGCAACAGCATGCGCCCGGAGGCGTCCAGCTCCACCAGGGTGGCTCCCTTCATGAATTTCCGCTGGAACAACTGGTGCTGGCGGTCGTAGCGGCTGAGCTGTCCCATCTCCGCATTGACCTTGTCCCATTCCGGCTTGGGGTAGATGACCAGGCACCCCTCGAAGATGTCGCGGTTGACCACGAGGCCATCGTGCAACACGCGGTCCAACTGCTTCCGCAGCTTGGCCGGGAAGCTGACGCGGCCTTTCGCGTCGATCCGACAGTGGTATTCCCCAAGGAGGTTCAGCATGATCAAAGGCGGGTTGCCCATCCAAAAGTAGACGCTTTATCCCACGATTTCCCACGGGTTCCCACAATCTGACACAATGTGGAAAATTTACTGACGGTTGTGGATGGGCAACTTTTTCAACAATGGACTTAATCGCTTGTAAATCAGTGACTCATGAAGGGTTTTGAGCGGGTGTGATGGCGGTGGGAAATGGTGGGGTGTTGATGGCGGCCCCGCTGCGTGCTGCGCACCTTGTTCACATGCGGGCTTTCATTCCGGTGCCCCTGACCGGGTGTGATGCGGTCTCATTGGCTTTGCTTTGTGCAAGAGCCTACCCATGGAACAGGATCTGATCACATCGGGCGATTTCCGCTACGTCCAGAGTGCGGAGGAGGGCACACCCCTGGTGCTGCTGCACGGCCTCTTTGGAGCGCTGAGCAACTTCGAGCACCTCTTCGCCCATTTCGCAGGCAAGGCCAGGGTCATCATTCCGATGCTCCCGCTGTACGACCTGCCGCT
The DNA here is from genome assembly GCA_937996585.1 of uncultured Flavobacteriales bacterium. Taxonomy (GTDB): domain Bacteria; phylum Bacteroidota; class Bacteroidia; order Flavobacteriales_D; family Sanyastnellaceae; genus UBA8752. The sequence goes on along the minus strand of CALKUW010000178.1, from coordinate 2,153 downwards.
GGCCACGACCAGCGCCAAGACCCTCGCCAAGCACGTTGAGAAGTTCATTGACCACCTCGGCCTCGAAAAGGTCCACCTGCTGGGCAATTCGCTGGGGGGGCATGTCGGGTTGATCTACACCAAGCGCAACCCCGACCGCGTGGCCTCGCTCACCCTCACGGCGAGCAGCGGCCTGTATGAGAACGCCTTTGGCAGCAGCTTCCCCCGCAGGGAGGACAAGGAATTCATCCGTAACAAGGTGGGGGAGACCTTCTTCGATCCGAAGCATGCCACTCCGGAGTTGGTGGACGAGTGTTTTGCCATCGTCAACGACAGAAATAGGGTGCTGCGCATCCTCGCCATCGCCAAGAGCGCCATCCGCCACAACATGGCGAAGGACCTGCCGGCGATGTCACAGCCGACCTGTCTCATCTGGGGGCGAAACGACACCATCACGCCGCCGGAGGTGGCCGACGAGTTCAAGTCCTTGCTCCCCGATGCCGACCTCTATTGGATCGACGAGTGTGGCCATGCACCGATGATGGAGCATCCCGAGCCGTTCAACCGCATCCTGTCCGACTGGTATGAGCGCCGCGGAATACTCGGTTGACGACCCGCAATTCGTCAAGTCCAGCGCCAAGCGGCAGGAATGCCCCAAGGCGGACCGGCCGGAGTACGCTTTCATCGGGCGGTCCAACGTCGGCAAGAGTTCGTTGATCAACATGCTGACCGGGCGCAAGGCGCTCGCCAAGACGAGCTCCACCCCGGGCAAGACGCAGCTCCTCAACCACTTCTCGATGAGCACCGCCGGTCGCGAGTGGTACCTCGTCGACCTGCCGGGCATCGGCTACGCCAAGGTGTCCAAGAAGGACCGCGCTTCCTGGGAGCGGACGTCCAAAGAGTACCTCACCAAGCGCGAGAACCTGATGTGCATCATGATGCTGATCGACTCGCGCCTGCCCCCACAGAAGATCGACCTCGACTTCATGGTGTGGATGGCGGAGAGTGGATTGTCCTTCGCGATGATCTTCACCAAGGTGGACAAGCTGACCATCGCCGAGCGGGAGGCCTTCCTGCCGCGCTACAAGGAGCGCATGCTGAAGCAGTGGTCGGCCATGCCCCCGCATTTCGTCACGTCGGCGGAGAAGGGGGATGGGCGGCAGGACGTGCTCGGATTCATCGCGCAGACCAACCCGATCTACCGGAAGCCGCCGGAACTGGATTAGGCTTCGGGTCCGACGCCGATGCGTTCGGCGAGCTCGGAGGTGAAGCCGCGAATGGCACCGGCTGCCCGTGCGTCCTGTGTGGCGCGTTCGAGGGCGTCGGCCAGGGTCATCATCGACTGGCACACGAAGACCTTCATCTCATCCACGGTCATGTCCTTATCCCAGAGGTCGATGCTCAGGGCCTCCTTGCCGTTCCACACGCTCAGCGCGAAGGCCTTGGCTTCGGCCTGGGCGATGCCGGCGTCGGAGGCGGACCAGCGGATGGAGGTCGGCACCTTGTTCTCGTCGGTGGTGACCTGAAGGTGGATGTCGGAGGTGCGGTCGTCGGACATGGGTGCAAGATGGGGCGCGGGGCGTCAGGATGCGGGGCGGTAGGCCTGGAGGAAGGGCAGAACGTCGTGCTGGTCCATCAGTTGGGCCAGTGTGATGTCGGGATGGCGGCGAACGTAGTCCTCCACCCAGCGCAGGCCGATGTACCAGCCGATGCGGTCCGGACTGTCCTGGGGAATGTTGCCGGCCTTGGTGAACGGGGCGTCGGCGGTCCATTTCTGTATGTCCATTCGCCGGGTGGTGTACAGGAATTCGTCCTTCCGCAATTCCATCCAGATCTGCATTTCATGGGCCTGCAGCCAAGCCCATTCTTCCGCGGTGTGGTCGAGCAGGTCGTGGGCCGGGAGATCGGGGGCGAGGCACCGGGCGACGAACAACACCTTGCCCCAATACAGGAGCTCCTCCGCCAGCTGTCCCTGCCTCGGATAGTGGTCCTCCTGGAAATGCACGAGCAGCCAACCGCGCAGGGCATCGCCAGCCAGGTGCTCGGGCACCATGCGCTCCTGCATGTAGCGGGGATAGAGGTGCGGGGGCAGGGACTGGACCGCCGGGTGGTCCGGACCGATGAAGAATTCGCTGCCGATGAGCAGCAGGTCGGGGGTGGGGAAGACGCTGTAG
>CALKUW010000177.1 GCA_937996585.1 uncultured Flavobacteriales bacterium | reverse complement strand
CTTCCTGCAGGGCGAGACCTTCCCCTTGGAGGTCGTCAGCAACTACCAGCCTGCCGGGGATTACAGCCCAACCGAAGTCGCCGTGGGCGATGCGCTGTGCTACCAGGTGCAGGAAGCGACCGTTACGCACCCCGTGGTCCTGCACATCCCCGATGAAAACGGCGGACAACTCTACCACGATGGTCAGCCCGTAGGTCCGGAATTCGTGGACGCCAACCCCACGGCCGTGGTCCTTTCCGATCCCCGCCTCAGCCTTGCCGGGGCCCTGATCACCGACGGCCCCGTGGACATCCTTGCCCAGGCCAACCAACAGCCGCAAGTGGCCTTCGATGCCGAGTTCTTCAACCTCATTCCACTGGATGCCTCGGTCTATTCCGGCGGTGTCAATGCCTGGAGCCTGGCCAATACTATAGGCGGTTCAGCTGATCCGGGAGGCGACGACATCTTCACGACCACACCGACCTCGGCGGATGACGTCTGCGAACTACTAGGTTACCCGGGTTCGGGGACCGATGAAATCATAAATCTGGCCGAAGTCATTTACGACCAGGGTTTCCTCGGTATGATCAGCCTGACCCCTGCCCAGCTCGGTGGGAACGGCGGGTGGCACGACCTCTTCACCGGAGGATACGTCCCGCTCATCGACCCGGACTACGGCGGACAGGTGACCTGCCCTGCGGAATACAGCTACCTCGCGGAGTTCCGGGCGGACCTGCTCTCCCCGTCCTGCCCGACCAACGTGGTATATGACCAAGCTGGAAATCCAGCAGAATGCACCTTCTCCGCCAACTGGACGGAGACCGGCGAATATGCCCAACACAGCTTCGCGGCGACACAACTCCTGGTGACCGATGGCATCAGAGCAGAAGCCGCCGGTGCGACGTACTTCGAGCTCGAGCTGGAGTTCATCGAAGACTATGGGGACGGATTCGGAGGGGATGGCCAGTGGACCATTTCCAATACCGAGGGTGACGTGGTGGTTTCGGGCATGATTCCGGACAACGTCACGGGTTTTATAGAAGACATCAGCCTTCCCGTCGGTGGAAGCTTCGTCTTCGAAATCGTGGCGGACTGCTGGGCTTCCTATGACCGCACCCAGGTCATGCTGTCCCTCAACAATGCGGGGAACCTGCAGCCCATCGTCCTCTTCCCGGCGGGCACGATGGTCCCCGGCCCGGTGTCGTCGGGCTTCCACCTGCCCGACGGCATCGTGATCGTGCCGCCCACCACCCCCATCGACACCACCTGCGATGTCTCGTACACGCACGAGCTGATGACCCCGGGGATGCAACCGTACAGCCCCCCGGGCACCTATGTCGCCATGGAGAACGGGATCCAGCTCGGTTACGAGGTCTTCTTTGACGGTGCGGCCACGCACTACAACAGTGCGGCCGTGGTATCCGCCGCACCCACGGTCGGCAGCGGTCAGGTTCTCAGCCTGAGCAACATCAATGCGGTGTACGACTTCTCGGCCTTCCCGAATGTCTCGAAGGTCAGCTTCAACTTCTTCGATGGCGCGGGCGTGGAGAACCTCAAAGTCAATGGCCACACGCTGCTCGTGGATGAATTCGAGTTCATGCCCACCACCGTGGCGCCCGGGGTGACCATGACGGTCGCCACGGCGGCCCATCCCGGCTACCAGGTCGGCCTGGTGACCCTGACCGGAAACGTGCAGAAGCTGGAAGTCGGTGGCCAGCAGTTCTACCTGGACGACGTCTGCGTGGTCCACGATGGCACGGTGTTGCCCGTCGCGACCGGGTCCTGCGCGGCGCAATGCGATGTGGAGACGGACTTCGACCTGCTCACCGCAGGAGACCGTTACGGCGACATCGCCCAGGGCGCCAACATCGCTGTGGCTCCCGGCAACTTCGCCACCACCAGCGGCATCGTGCCCATCTACCTCGAGCCCCTGTTCGAGCTGCCCACCCCCAACCAGTACTACAGCTTCCTCGGCACCTCCCCCGACCCCTCCGGAACGGGCCTGGAGCTCTGGACCAACAACATCACAGCCCAGTTCGACATCCAGGACGTGGTGGCCGTGACCGACACGGTCTGCATCTCCTTCCGGGACGAGGGCGGATTCGAGAACCTCTGGATCAACAACGCCGCGCCCCAGACGAGCCCCAACGGATATGGCGGGCTGACCGTCTTCAATGGCGCCGTCATCGGCGGCGTGACGGTGCAGGTGACGGGTTCCAATGTGGGCTTTGCCTATGAAGGCACCATCACCCTCATCGGCGACGTTGACAAGTTCTCCATCGGTGGACAGGAGCTCTTCCTGGACGACCTCTGCATCAGCGGGGACGACGGGTCCGCCAACGCGACCTGTGATGTCAGCGCCGCATTCGGCATGGCCGAACTGGACGGCGAATGCAACTTCACCTTCGTCGCACCGCCGAGCGACGCCCTGCTCCAGTGGTCGCTGGACGGCAATCCTCTGGGCTTGGCCAACGCCTCCTTCATCAACCTCGGTTTCCCCCCGGGCACCCATGAGGTGTGCCTGACCGCGACCGACCCCGATGACGCCAGCTGCACCGCCACGCAATGCATGACCGTGTCCTGCGTGCCGGGCTGCACGGATGTGACGGCATCGAATTACAACCCGGAGGCCACAGAGGACGACGGCAGCTGCATTCCGGCCCCGACCTATTGTCTGTCCCCCACCATGGACGGCTACCTGTACGATGTGGTCCTGATCGGCGACAAGTGCTGGTTCTCGGAAAACCTGCGCACGACGCAGTATGCCGATGGCAGTCCGATTCCCGGCAATGTCGAAGACGCCACATGGACGAACACGACCCAAGGTGCCAGTGCCGTGTATGGAGAAGGCGGCAGCGGTTGCGCGAGCCTGTCCCCGGACTTTGACGCGTGCAGTGAGGCGGCGGCCCTCGATGCCTATGGACGCCTGTACAATTGGCACGCCGTCATGGACAACCGCCAGATCTGCCCTGCAGGATGGCGTACGCCCACCGACGCTGACTTCATCGAACTCGCCATCGCCGGAGGCATGGACCCGGCCGACTTCACCCCGGACATTTACGATGTGTTCGCCATTACCGAAGGGGTGGGTACCGCACTGAAATCGACCAGCGGATGGGCGAACGACGGCAACGGAACCGACCTGCTTGGTTTCACCGCCCTGCCTGCGGGCTACCGCAATGCCTATTTTGGAAATTTCGAGGAAGCCGGGACCCGAGGACGATTCTGGACCTCCTCGTACAACAGCGAATACGACAACCCCTGGAGCTGGTCCCTTTCATCTGAATTCACGGACATCAGCCGTGCAACGTCACTTCCGGGGGGAGGATACTCGGTTCGCTGCATCAAGGACATCATCACGCCGGGCTGCACTTCACCCGACTACGCAGAGTACAATCCCGGCGCCAACGTGGACGACGGAAGCTGCCAGCAACTCATCCTGACGAATGAGGCCTGCAACATCGCGTGCGACGGCCTGACCGACTTCGACAGCGACCTTTCCGGGGCCAGCTGGGGAGATTCCGGGTCCGGTGCTTCCGTGCACGTGAATCCGGGGGACTTCGCCTTCACAAGTGGAGACTTCGATGTGTACGCCGAGGCCCTGCCGCCGGTTTCCGGTCCGGCCGCCCCCACCTACAACCAAATGATGACCGAAACCGCCGGTCTGGTGGGCGTCGGCCGCGTGCTGAAGCTCAACAACATCATCGCCGAGTTCGATGTGCAGTCCGCGGTGCCGGTGACCGACAGCCTCTGTATCGTCGTCCGCGCGGCGGGCAACAATACGCGCATCACCGTGAATGGTGCTTCCCTCGCCATCAGCGACCTCAGCCAGATGGCCGGTTGGCACGGGGCGATCCTGGGAGGCTGCGAGCTGTTCCTGGCCGCATTCCCCGAGACGTCCGCCAACGGCAGCGTGGTGGCGGTCAATGCCGTCATCGGCATCGTGGGCGATGTGGACATGCTCGCCTTCGGCGGCGACGAATGCATGATCGACGACATCTGCGTCAGCGCGGGGGACGGTTGCCCCGATACCGACGCGGACGGCATCTGCGACCAGGACGAAGTGGCCGGATGTACCGACCCCAGTGCGGACAACTACAACCCGGAGGCCACGGATGACGACGGCTCGTGCCAATACGGTGGAGGATCCATCGTGCTGACCGTGCCCCCGGATGTCCAATTGTACGCCAATGGACCGTGCGACACCGATGTATCACCGAACACCACCGGGATGGCCACTGCCGAATACCCCGACGGCTGTGATGCTGCGAACGCGACATTGACCTACACGGATGCCGAATTGGGCCCTCCGGGAACGGGTTGCTACACCATCATCCGCACCTGGAGCGCGCAATGCGGAAGCGAGGTCGTGACCGGTGAACAGCTGATCCAGGTCATCGACGACATCGCACCCACGATTGAGGGGGAGGTCAATGTGACCCTTGAATGCGACCAGTGGGAAGGTTGTTCGTTCGAACAGATGCAGGCCCTCGGATTGATTGCCATTTCCGACAATTGCGACCTTCAACTCGCGGAAGTCGTGTGCGAGTCGACGAGCGGCACTTGCTACGACGGTTACATCCTGACCTACACGGCAATGGACCACTGCGGCAATGTGAGCACGTTCGAACAGGTGGTCAACATCGAGGACGAAACCCCACCCGTGATTGCCATCACATGCCCGAACGACACCACCCTGTCACTCTCATGTGATGCACTTCCCAGCAATGAGACCGATTGGATCAATTTCATTGTGGGCATCAGCGGCGGTCTCGCCGATTTCACATTGGTCGACAATTGCTATCCGGAACCGGGCATGTTCACTTATTCCGAGGTCGACATCCTCGCCGAATGTGAGGACTACATTCTGGTGCAGCGGGACATGGTTACCATTGCTCAGGATACATGCGGGAACCAGTCCAGTGCAACCTGCACGCAGATGGTCACGGTCATCACGGATTGTCCGGGTGATCCCGTGCCCGGATGCACCGACCCCAGCGCTCCGAATTACTGGCCGGAGGCCACCCAGGACGATGGCTCCTGTCTGGAACCGGGGTGCACCTATGCAGAGGCCAGCAACTTCGACGCTTCGGCCCAGTTCGACGATGGGTCGTGCGCGTTCGTGTTGACGAACCCCTGCCCGACGGACATCAACGTGGACGGCGAAACCAACACGCAGGACCTGCTCTTGCTGCTCGGCAACTTCGGCCTGGTCTGCAGCGAATGAGTGTCTTTCACCACGCAATAAAACCCCTTGGAAAGGGGAGCTTCGGCTCCCCTTTCCTTCACCCTTTGCACATTCATTTCGGCATGCAATAGACCAACCGGCCGGGCGTTCAAGCCAGCGTCGAGAGGAGACACCCGCTCCACTTCACTGGCCTGCACACCTGCCCCCAAGCGATATCGATCACAACTGACCACCTCCCTCTACCCTATCCCCACATGCTCTTTCACCTTCTTGCCAAAGGAGGCAGCAACGCGCACTCTGCTTGCCTCCGATTCCTTCTGGGCCTCGCTCTGCTCTTCATGTCCACCTCCGGATGGACCCAATCCCAAGAATGGGCCTACTCGTTGGGCCAAGAGGCGCTTTCAGAGCCCATCATTCTGACAGACCCCTCCTTGGGAACCGACCGGCTCCTTGCCGCCAACCTCCAATACCCTTCCGGCGTGCAGGACATCCTGCTCACGCGACAAGATGAACTCGGGGCCATCGTCTGGCAGACCCGCGTTGACATCGGCGCCAAAGACCAAATCGGGGCGATGGAATTGATCCCGGTCGGCCCGCTCGCCGGTGAGCTCATCCTCGTCGGCGAGACGGATTACCTCAGCAGCGCCTCGGCCTTCCTCTGCCGGCTCGACCCCAATGCCACTGGAGGCCCCGTCGTTGTGGAAACGTTCATCGACCCCTTCCCAGGCGGGGGAGGCAGCACCAATGAAGGGCGCTATCTCGACCTCACAATCCGCGAAGAAGGGGGCGCACTCCGCATTGCCTGTGCGGGCTGGATGGGCGCATCCGGACCGGGTGCATCCCGTTCCGCTGTGGTGTCCGAGTTCGAAATTGGTGCGACAGGATTCGTCCGGCTCTGGTCGCGCAAACTGGACACCACCCCGCAGGTGGACGACCACGACATGGCCTCCACCATTGTGCACATTCCCGGCGACGGATACCTCATCGGAGGAACCCTCAACGGGACGACGGGCTTCACCCTTCCTTGCGGTGCAGTGCACCGTTTGAACTATGCGGGCGGCACCGAATGGACCTCCCGCCTCATGGGCAATGCCGGCACCATTGCCGTGGCGGACCTGGCCTTTCTCGGTCAAAACGGACAGGTCGTGGCCCTGAGCAACCACACCGCGACGGAGGCCTTCGGAATCCACGTCCTGAGCTACGCGGATGGATTGCTGCAGCAGGCGCAGGTGTTTGACCCGAACGGTCCGCACGCTGGCCTCGCCCTGGCCGGTTTCGCCATGGAAACCATAGATCCCATGGGGCAATTCCTCGTGGCGGGCATGGCCAAGGACCACATCGATCCAGATCACGCCGGGGACCAGAATCCCCCCTTCCACATGCTCATTGATGTCAACGAGAATGGCATCCTCGCCGGCGGAGACCTCATTCTCCACGAAGAGTTTGCCACGGACCTCGGAGAAACGGTCAGCGGCTTCAGCTGGTTCGGCAATGGCACCCAACCCTTTATTCACCACCCGGACATGGTCGCTTTGGGTGGCGGCAATGACCTCGTGCTGGCCGCCGGCCGAAGCCAATTCCTCCCGCTGTCCGCCGACTTGGATGTGGTACCCTCCAACTGGGCGGGCGACGACGGCACCAGTTGTGAGACCTTGTCACTGATTCTGGAGACCATCCCCTCGGATGCCATATTGGAGGGCGGCAGCATGGAAGGCGCCTTCGATGGCCCCTTGACGCCGACCAGCGGCATCACGCTGTCGGCAGCATTGACCCCACTGGACTGTGATGAGATCACCGTCCCCCCGTGCAATCTGCCCTCCCTCATCCTCACTTCGATGGACCTCGACGTGGTCACCGCTGCTGCAGCCTTGGCGGCCACGCCGGACGCCGAAATCCTCTTCAGCTGGGACTTCGGAGATGGCAGTGCGCCGGTCGCCGGGTTGGGATTGAGCTCTGTGACCCACGAGTATGATGTGGCCGGAGAGTACACCATCACCCTCACGTCCTCGTGCGCGTGGGACGCCTCCACGACAACCTCCATCCAGACGACCGTGTCGTTCGGCTCGGAGTACTGCATCGAAGTGGAGGAGGTCATCCTCGACAACGACTTGATTCCGGAGCTGGTGCCGGAAGGCTTGAGCACCTATCGGTACTATGTCACCTGCGAGAACCCCGGCGACCGCGTGGTGTCCCTGACCACACCCGCCGGGAGTGGCATCTTCACCTCCACCGAGTTTTTTCAGGCCAATGCTAGTTATGTGCTTGGCAGCGACATCAACCCTTTGGTTTACGCAGCAGGCTTCCCGGACACGCGATATGACAGCTGGCTGACCATTGGCCTAGATCGAGTACCAAATAGTGCTCTCGGCGAAGGCCCCGTCTCTTATCTAGCATCCCCGTCGGACACGTGGTATTTGAACTTCGAGGAAGGAGGGGCTGTGGAGATGGTCGACGACATCGGTGGCGGGCTCTACACGATCGTCGGTGATGCCAATCAGCTGTGTGGCGCGGACCAACGTGTGCTGTTGGCCCAATTGACGACCGATGGCAGTATCACCGGGGACATCGACGTCCAGATCATTCCAGAAGGCACGACTCAAGTCTCGCTGGATGGGTCAACATTCGACATCCTAGGGCTGGATTTGACCGGCGACGGATTGGGTAACATTGCTGATTTGATGCAATTCCTCGCATATTATGGCGCTGAGGCCAGCGGATACACAGCGGCAGCGGACATCAATGGCAACGGGGTGTTGGATTGGGACGATCTGACGAAAGTGTTGGCCCCGAATTCCCTGCATGTGGAGCTCGAACTGGACCCTCCCTGTGAGGCGTCCAGTTTTGTGGAAACGTGCTACCCGTTCTTCCCGACCGACCTCGACTTCAACTTCAGCATGGCCTGCGACCCCCAATGGGCCCTGGTTCGGTTCCCGGACGAACTCTACGACCTTTCAGAATATCAGCTCGACTGCTATGTCCAGATTCGAGGCGGTTTGGGGGAAACCGATAACATCCGCATCAACTTGGACCCGTCGTCTGTATCGCTGAGTGATTTCGCGGGTTTCTTCAGGGGGCGCATCATTCCCCTGGATTGGCCCCGCATCTCAGATGGAAGTCCGACCACTTGGGATTACACGGCTGAACTCAAGTTCTACCAAGAGGGGGCCTATGAAGAGGGCCTCGACCCCTGCCACGTGATCGAAAAGACCGACTACTGTTCCTCTGGTGTCGGTCCACTCTGGTATGCACGGGAGCTGCTTCCGAGCCTCTCCGTGGACTTGAGTGCATGCGCGGCATCGGCATCGCCCCTGCCTCCCTTTTTGGAGAGCCGTGGCCTCACCTACCGCATCGACGGATTGCCCGACGGGGTGTCGGAAGCGCAGTTCATGTCTGCTTTTGAAGCGGGAGAGGACCTGTCCCCCTACGGCGCCCCCCTCGACAGTGTGGAACTGCAGCCAGGCATCACCCCCCTCGATTGCGGAGGATACGGCTACGAGATGGTCACGAGCTTCCCGGTGTTCACCGCAGTGGCGAGCGCGAATGGCATCGAATACACCGAAGTGGCCACCGGCGAGGTGTTCAGCGCCTCTGAGTTTGAGGCGGTTCCCCGCGCCATCGCCATTGAAGATCCCCGCATTCAACTGCAAGCCCTGCTGGTTCAACCGCCAACAGGGTCGAATGACCTGACGCCGGCCGGCCCGTTTGGGCCCTTCAGCGCGCTGCCCGGCTTTGGCGACGATTGTGCGGACCTCACCGAGGTCAGCCTCGGTGGCCAAGCGATTGTGGTCAACCCCCTGCTGTATGCTGGTGGGGTCAACGACTGGGGAGACGTGTCGGTGACCCCCGATGTTGGACACAATGGTATCACCCTCCTGGACTCCCTGGTCTATGACGACCAAGGCCTCCTGACGTTGGGTCAATTGGCCCCTGGCGAAACCCTGTCGCTCATCAACACAGGGGAGACCAATGAGTGCCCGAGTGAGCCAGTGGCCCTCGCGACGTTTTCCGCCTCCATCGGTTCTCCTTCATCCGTCGGCGGAACCAACGGGATTGAGGGGCCCTGTCCTCCGGGCTATGACTGTCAGGGCATCGGCTTGACGGCCTCCACCGTTGTCTCCCATGAAGACATGGGGAGCGATGATTACGATGTTAACGACGTTGTCGTCCAACTCCAACTGGATGGCGCGGCCAATGCCGGTCCGTTGAGCTGGAGCATCACCAATGTCGAGAACGAGGTGGTGGCCACTGGCCAGACGGCAGCCGGAGACAGTGGCGGCCCCTTGACGCTGACCTTGCCCGGCGGCAGTTACACCCTGGATGTCGACGCGTCATGCGGCGCCTACACGCCCCAGCTGTCCCTCTCCTCGGGCACCGCTATGCAATACGGCATCCCCACCCAGCTTCTGCCGGTCTCCCTCGCGCCCACCATCGGGCCGGCGAGCTTCAGCTTCACCCTGCCGGGTGGACTCGGCATTCCTCTCGGCAGCTCCTGGAGTGCCACGGGATGCAACGCGGCGTTTGATCACTCCAGCATGCCCTTTGGAACCTACACCCCCCCGCCGGGCACCGTCATCGGCCAGGAGGACAACATCAAATTGTCCATGGAGGTCTTCAACGATGGCAGCGGAAACATCTACAACTTCGGATTCATCGCCATGGCCCCGACTGGTCCGCTGAGCGGCAAGGCCTTCCACACGTCCAATGTCAACGCCGTCTACGACCTCTCCGCCTTCCCGAATGTGACGGAGGTGAGCTTCGACTTCTACGATGGGGCCGGCGTCGAAAACCTGCGCGTGAACGGAGCCACCTGGCTCATCGACGAGTTCGAGCTGATGGCTCCGGGGGTCGCCTCTGGCGTCACCATGAGCGTCACCACCCAAAATTTTGCGGGATATCAGACGGGCACCGTCACATTGACCGGCAATGTCCAGGAGCTCTGGGTGGGCGGTCAGCAATTCAGCGTGGACAACCTCTGCGTCAAGCACGACGGTACCATCGTCACGGCCACAGGCCCGGCCTGCCCGGACCAATGCGAGGGCGGCAGCGATTTTGACGCCCTCCCCTTCGGTGAGAAATACGGGGACCTCCCGTCCGGTGCGACCACCTTCGTCGCCATCGGGGATGTCGCCTTCGATGCCGACGGGATTCCCGTCTCGTTGTATGAATTGACCTCCAGTTCCGGTTTCCTCGGCTACCAATACGCCCATGTGGATGGACCGCAGGCGGCCTATGGATTCGGCGGAGGCAACACCCTCGAACTGCGCAATGTGACCGCCTCCTTCGACATCGCCTCGGTGTATCCGGAGACCGACACGCTCTGTCTCCACTTCCTCGATGAGGGCGGATATGAAAACCTCTCCATCAATGGCTCCACCCTGACCATCACGGCCAACGGCAAGGGCGGTCTGGCCGCGCTGGATGGCACCTCGCTCGGCGGGGTGGACATTGCTGTCAGTGGGACGCCCTTCACCACGGGCAGTGGCACCCCGGTCGCCTATGCCGGCATCCTGTCCCTCATCGGCGATGTCGACGAACTGGTCATCGGCGGTCAAGAGTTCTGGATCGACAGCCTGTGCATCGGCATTCCCGGACCTCCAGATTCGGCCACATTGGCTGAGGTTCTTGACAATGGTGGGGAAGAAGGTTTGTTGGACTTGCTCTCCCTTGCAGTCGACTTGGATACGGCATCCTGCCAAATGGCAGTGGCGATCCAGCTGGATCCTGGATTCCCGGCGGTGGATTCGATCGGCATCCAACTGGTCGGTGCCGAGACCGGTACGGTCTACTCTGAAGGACCGCAGGTGTTCGCCGTGACGGAGTCGGGTGAATTCCATCAGGGCCTCATCGCCACCATGGTGCCCATTCCCGATGTGGGGAATGCCCAACTCCTCAGCCTGTCGCTCTCTTTCTCCGACCTGAACACCGCCGTCCTTGTCGATGCCCCAGACATTGTCGTGCCCGGATGTGTCCAGGGCGGCACGGATTACCCCTGCGATGTGGACGCCACCTTCCTGACTTTGCAAACCAATTGCGTCCTCGCATTCAGCGCGCCAGCGGGTGGAGGTGGTTCCGGGACTTTTATCGAGACTTGGACCCTGAATGGCAATCCTGTCGCCATTGCCGGTGACTTGACCTCCTTCTCTCTGGAGCTTGAGCAGGACGTGCCCCACACCCTGTGCCGAACACTGACGAGCATCAACGACCCGAATTGTACCGACACCTACTGCACCACTGTCACGCCTTTTTGCGAAGAAGAGGCAGCGGATGAAGCCGCCAATCCCTGCCATGCCCAATTCGAGCATGAATCGGATATCATGGATCCCACAGCCGGGGGGACCATTGCACCGGATTTCACGGCAGTGGACACCGAGGGTGTGGAGCACAACCTATACGACCTGCTCAATCAAGACAAAAAGGTCATCCTGTCCTTCTTTTCAACGTGGTGCAACGCCTGTTTAAACTACCACAATACCGGTGCACTTGAAGACATCTGGCAATCCTATGGGCCCAGTGGCACTGATGAAGTGTACGTCTTTCACATCGAAGCGGACAATACCACCACATCGGATGACCTGAATGGAACCGGTTCGGCGACCGTTGAAGATTGGTCCAGTGCCATCAGTGCACCCATCATCGACGATGGATTCGGCATTGCGGATGACTATGCCATCAGTTACTTCCCAACGATCATCACGATTTGCCCGGATGGTAGCCATTCGGAAAGCGGTCAGATATCTGCCGAGGCCCATACCACCATCCTGTTTGATGCAGCTTGTGCATCGGGGACTGAGTTGCTTTCGGGGGCGGTGGCCACGGAGAACGGAATCGAACTGACCATCAAAGACTACGAAGCAGCGGATGGAACGCTCACCTCTGGGACGGGAACATTCACACTTCCTCCGGCTTCATTTGGAGCCAACCGAGTGCTCGCGCTGAACGGTGCAGGTGCTGAATACGACCTCAGCGGTGTTGGGGCAGGCTGGTCGGAATTGACACTCGAATTCATGGACCAGGGTGGACCCATTCAGATCATACTGGACTCAGAAACGCATGAAATCAACATTGCCGGCATCGCTCCCTACTCTTATTTCGACGTATTCGAATTTGGTGGATACACAGTGGAACTGGTCGCTTGGGAGTATGGCAATTTCCCCTATCGATACGGCATCCTAAATGTCAAGGGAACACCGAACAACATCGGCATGGCGGGGCAGCTGCTCTGGTTGGACAACCTGTGTTTGGAATCCTGCATGTGGCATCAGGCAGGGCAAACCATCGTGGGCGATGGACAGGAGACCGGACTCGGCGCCATGATCAGCCTGTCTTCAGATGGTCAAAGGATGGCGGTTTCCGGCTACGACAATCCTGCACTTCCTGAGACCACTACTAACAACTATGCCGGTTTGGTGCGGGTTTACGAGTGGTCCGATGCCGCTGCGCAATGGCTTCAGATTGGTGGGGACATCACCGGGGAATTCACCGCAGCTTTCGCTTTCAAAATCAGCCTTTCTGACGATGGTCAACGTCTTGCAGTCGGAGCACCTGGCTTCCCATTCGTGACGGAAAATTCATACCCAGGGAGCGTCAGGGTCTATGAATGGGACGCAGCCGCGGAAAATTGGGTTCAATTGGGGGAAGCACTGCTCGGCGATTTACCCGAGGAGCAATTCGGACACTCTGTCTCCCTTTCCGGAGACGGCACAAGGCTGTGCGCGGGAGCACCCACCGGGATTGGTCGCATACAAGTCTTCGACTGGAATGAGGCGACAGGACTGTGGGAGCAAGTTGGACAGGACCTTTTGGGTGAACCATCCTTGCACCTCAACATGGGGCGAGTCGTTAACCTGTCGGCGGATGGCCTCCGATTGGCCAACCAGCACACTGGTTATGATGCCGCTGGGACATACGTCACGAATCACGTCTCGGTGTACGAATGGGATGCTGGCTCCGGGCAATGGACCCCCATGGGTGATGAACTGGTGGGCAATGCGTGGGAGACTCCCACCAGACCCGTCCTTTCGGAGGATGGTCTCCGACTGGCTGTGGGCTTCTCTTCAAGCCCCGGATATGACGCACGGGCGGAGGTGTATGAATGGAATCCGGCTTCGGGCTCTTGGAACCTGCTCGGTCAGATGATCGATCTGGGAGGCACCGGGGATTTCACCTCAACTGCCGTAGACCTTTCCCTGGATGGCTCCATTCTGGCCTATTCCGAGTCCAGCCATGATGATCGCAAGGGGCGAGCTGGCATGTACGCTTGGGATGGCGCTACCGGACAATGGGTGCCCATGGGTCAGGAACTGATGGGGACCTCCAAGGGGGACAGGTTCGGCAGTGGAATCAGTTTGGCTGGCGATGGAACACGCATGGCATTCGGAGCGACCGGGGAGGACCTCAATGGTTCAAGTTCAGGAACGGTCAGGGCGTTTGACTGGTGCGCGGCCCCTGAAGCGGCAGAGACGATTTCGGATCTCATTCTGGAAGGTGACGTCATCGCAGATTACTTCGACCTCAATGGCGCCTTGCTCGACAACAGCTGTTGGTTGGCCGTCAGCTTGACATTGCCTGACTTTGCCTTAAATGGCGCGTCTCAGGCCGTTCTTGTGGATGCGCAAGGGCAGCCCGTTCCGCTGCTTGAGCCCATTGATGGCAGTGGGAACTACGACATCGACATCAGCGGGCTGAATGCTGGCGAGACGATTCAATTGATGGTTTCGGATGATCAAGGATCCTTCACCGTACCGGGAATCACCTTGACGGTTCCTGAATGCGGTTCGGGCGCCCCATTCTGTCCTTCTGACATCGATGGGAATGGCGCCACGAATACGCAGGATCTGCTGGTGCTGCTTGCCAATTTCGGGCTGGATTGCGAGTAAAAGATGGTTCCAACGTGCATGAAACAGGGGGCTTCGGTCCCCTTTTTCATGGCCTGCCGTGAAAGTCATGGCGCAGGATGACGATGGTCATGCGTGCCCGGTCAAGACGGGTCTACCTATGTGGCATGCAATGAACACAGGCCTCCGGGCATCACCCCAAAAACCCCCATCGCCATGAACAGCCGCAGCGACCTCCTCTTCGTTTCCATCCACGGAGCCTTTCTGACCTTCGATCCAACGGCCTCCATGGCCGAGCAGTCCAAGCCCGCTTCCAACACCCAGGACGCCGCCGCCAAGAAGAGCGCCTGCGGCAAGTGCACCATCTGCAAGTGCAAGCGCGCGCTCGGCATGGGCTGAGGCCCCCATCGGGGCGTACCTTCGCGGGCCATGTCGCCCGACCCTTCGACTTTTCACACGTGGACGTTGCCGAACGGCAT
>CALKUW010000176.1 GCA_937996585.1 uncultured Flavobacteriales bacterium | reverse complement strand
TTCCTCAGGCGTCCGGACTGCGCCTTTCAGGCGGTCTTCGGTTGGGGATCAGGACAGGCGGCCGGCAATGAAGCCGGTGGTCCAGGCGGCCTGAAAATTGAAGCCGCCGGTGATGCCGTCCACATCGAGGACCTCGCCGGCAAAGTGCAGGCCGGGCACGATTCGGCTCTCCATCGTATTGAAGTCCACCTCGCCGAGGGTCACGCCCCCGCAGGTGACGAATTCCTCCTTGAAGGTGGTCTTGCCGGCGACCGTAAAGGTGTCGTTGAGCAGGCCGTTGATGAGCCGGTTGCGCTGTTTCTTGCCGAGCTCAGCCCACGGTGAGTCGGGGTCGATGCCCGCATTCTCCAGCGCGTGGATCCAGAAATTCTTGGGCAGATCGAAGGGGCAGGCGTTGGCCATCTTCTTCTTCAGTATGCCCGGCAGGACCTCTTCCAATTGTTCGGCTACATCGGCCTCATTAGTTACGCCAATCCAGTTGACCTGGATGGTGAATCCGTAGTCGCGCTCGGCCAGTTCGCGGGCGCCCCACGCTGAGAGCTTGAGCACGGCCGGGCCGCTCATGCCCCAGTGGGTGATGAGCACCGGGCCCTGGTGGGACAGCTTGGTGCCCTGGATGCGGACGATGGCGTCCTGGACGACCAGGCCCATGCGTTCGGTGATGGTTTCGCCCGGCATGTTGAAGGTGAACAGTGACGGCACCGGTGCGCTGATGGTGTGGCCGAGGGCAACCAGCCAGTCGAAACCGGTGGCCTTGGGGCTGCCGCCGGTGGCGACGATGACCCGGTCGAACCGCTCACCGTGGAGGTCAAACCCGCCACCGTCCAGCGGTTGGATGGACTGGATGGGGGCCTTCATCCGGACGTCGATGCGGGCTTTGCGGGCCTCGCCCAGCAGACAGTCGATGACCGCTTGCGAGGTGTTGGCCACCGGGAACATGCGGCCGTCGTCCTCGGTCTTGAGCGGGACGCCGCGTTCGGTGAACCAATCTATCGTGTCCTGGGCGCTGAACGTGCCGAATGCCTTCTTCAATTGGCGTCCTCCGCGGGGGTAATGCTTGGCGAAGGCGCTGGGGGAGAAGCAGGCGTGGGTGACGTTGCAGCGGCCTCCCCCGGAGACCTTGACCTTGGACAGGAGTTTGCCGGTCTTCTCGAAGAGCACCACCTGGGATTCGGGATGATGGTGGGCTGCCGACAGGGCGGCAAAGAAGCCCGCCGCTCCGCCTCCGATCACCGCCACACTGCGCACGCCGTCCATGTCGGAAAGGTAGGTGCAGCACTTGCTTTGTTCGGCGCGATCAGCGGCGCATGGGCTGGGCTTTCCAGTAGGTGGCGGAACGCCAGAGCCATTCGAAGGGGCCGAAGCGGAAGCGCTCCATCCACCAGGAGGACCACAGGATTTGCAACCCCCAGATGGGCAGGATGAGAAGCCACAATTCGGCCCGGCCCATCGTGTGATACCATCCCAGGCCGTGCCCGTACATGATGGCCGTGGCCAGCATCGTCTGGGTGAGGTAATTCGTCATCGCCATGCGGCCGACGGGGGCAAGGCGGCGTTCGAGCCAGGGGCCGAGCCGTCCTTCGCAGAGCCACAGGATGCCACCGATGTAGCCGAGCACAAGGGGAACCATCCCCAAGGTTCGAAGAACGCTGCCCGTGAAGAAGCTGTATTCCATGCTCCAGCCGGCGGCCTCATTCTGCCAGACGCCGAAGACGCTGATGAGCGTGCCGAGCCCGAGGCCGATGAGGGCAAAGCGACCGTTCCACCGGCGGTCCCGTCCACCGGTGAGCACGCCGGCCTTGTAGAGGGCCATGCCCAGCAGCATCATGCCTGTGGCCCGAGGGGCGACGAACGGGAGGAGGGCCGTCTGGATGGCGATGGCACCGGGGATGCGCTGGGCCATTTGGTCGAGCCAGGACCCGCGGTAAGCATCGACTTCCCGGGCCACACTGGCGGCATCCGGAGACCAGAACGCGCGGAGGCCATCCACTTCTTCCGCGGTCCAATAGGGCATGGACCATCCAAAGAAGAGGTTGGCCAGCATCAGTCCCCCGAGGAAGACGCCCGCCGCGATGAGCAGGCCCCGAACCGACCAGCCACGGAACAGGAAGAGCCAGACGGAGCAGATGGCGTAGGTCACGAGGATGTCGCCGTTCCACAAGAGGTAGGCATGGGCCAGGCCGAACAGAAGGAGCCAGCCGTTTCGGCGGTAGTGCCAGGCGGCTTCGGATTTTCCCTTGCTCCGGATGCGGTCGGTGAACAGCACGACCCCCGCCCCGAACAGGACGGAAAACAGGCCCATGAACTTCTCATTGGCGAAGACCTCGGAGAACAGGAAGGCGACGCGGTCCAGCCCCTCAAGCGGCCCAAGGGCGACCGGGTTGAAGTAGAGCACCCCCGGGAGGCCGAAGGATATCATGTTCATCACGAGGATGCCCAGGAGGGCGACACCTCGGAGGACATCAAGTTGACGGATGCGGTCTGCTCCGGAGACCGGCGCCTGCGTGCTCATTGGAACACGCGGACGTAGTCGATGGCCATGAACTGCGGGAATTCGGTGGTGGCGTCTGGATAGCCCGGCCACTGGCCGCCAACGGCAATGTTCAGGATGAAGAAGAAGGGGTTGTCGAAGGGGTAGGGCTGGCTGCCCGTGACGTTGTTGTCGATGCTGTAGAAGGGCTGGTCGTCAAGGAGCCACGTGATGCCGCTTTCGTTCCAATCGATGGAAAAGACGTGGAACTCGTCGGCAAAGGTCTCGGTCCAGGGGATGAAGGTGCTCTGTCCCGTGTGGTTGTGCTGTGTCCAATCCTGACCGAAGTGGACGGTGCCGTGCACGACACTGGGCGAGGATCCGATCAGCTCCATGATGTCGATTTCACCGCAAGCGGGCCAGCCGACGGACGGGTAGTTGGCGCCGAGCATCCAGATGGCCGGCCAGATGCCTTGGCCCTGGGGCAGGATGGCCCGGACGTCGATGCGGCCGTATTGGAATTCCTGCAGACCGATGGACTTCATGCGGGCCGAGGTGTATTGGGGACCGCCGTCCCGTGCAACGATGAAGAGGTTGCCATCGTCCACATAGGAATTCTCGCTGCTGTTGGTGTAGTTCTGCAGCTCCTGGTTGCCCCAGCCACTTGCGCCGAGGTCATAGGTCCAGTGGGACAGGTCGATGGATTCGCCGTCGAATTCGTCCGACCAGACCAGCGTCTTTCCAGGATAGCTGGAAGCAGAGATATAGCCCTCGTCTGAGAGGGGAAACAGGCTGTCGTCGTTGCGGATGGTCCCGATCGCCTCCTGGATCCCGCCGGCGATGATGGCATTCGAGGAGCCAGTGAGTACGACGCGGAACTGTTCGTCTTCCTCGAGATACTCGTCCACCACAATGTCCACGAAAATCGATGCGGATGCGGTGCCCGCAGGGATGACCAGGGAGTCCTCCACCGGGATGTAGTCTTCGCCTTCGATGGCGGTCAGGTCGCGTGTCTCATAGCGCACTGTGATGTCCCGTGTGGTGCTCTGGTTGAGGACAATGGGGAACTCGAAGGTGCTGTTGGCTTCGGTCTCGTCAGCGCTGACATCGATGGGGAATCGGATTTCAGGGACGGCAGGAGCATTTTCCTCAGGTCGGCATTGGATGAAGACGGCGAGAATGCCAAGGAAAAAAAGGGCAGGTTGGATTTTCATTGCGATGCAGGCGCGCTGTTAAAGGTACATTCCTCAAGAGGGGTTCGTGACACCGATAAGGGAGGTCCATTCCCCTTCAATGTGCTCTCGGACTGCAGCTAGCCATCATGCGGTACGGCGCCCAACGAGAGCGGTGCGATCAAGTGTATTTTGCACACCATGT
The DNA here is from genome assembly GCA_937996585.1 of uncultured Flavobacteriales bacterium. Classification (GTDB taxonomy): domain Bacteria; phylum Bacteroidota; class Bacteroidia; order Flavobacteriales_D; family Sanyastnellaceae; genus UBA8752. The sequence goes on along the minus strand of CALKUW010000176.1, from coordinate 265 downwards.
TATCCATTGTTGCACGCACCTTGCGCCTTGCCTTCCTGCTTTTTTGCCTGGGTGCTCCCACATGGACGGTGGATGCGCAGCACAGGCTGTCCACGGACGGTCCGGCCATCGTGAACGAGGGTGGGGAGAACGTATTGCTTCGGGGTATGGGGCTTGGTGGATGGATGGTCCAGGAAGGCTACATGCTTCAGACGGCTGGCTTTGCGAACCCGCAGCACGAGATCCGCGCCATCATCGAGCAGCTCATCGGTGAGGAGGCGACGCA
>CALKUW010000175.1 GCA_937996585.1 uncultured Flavobacteriales bacterium | reverse complement strand
GGGCTCAGGCTGCTCTCGTGCACCGTGCGCGGCTCGTAGAATTCGAAGTTCTCGCGGTGGGTGGCTTCATCGAATTCGTCTTCGAAGAAATAGAAGCCCTGCAGGGTATCCGCCTGCTTGATGAAGACGGAACGCAGGATGCGGTCCCAGCTCCAATGCTGGTTGATGGGGCGCTCTGCATCGTCGAGGTCGGCTGCCATCCGCTGCTCCTTGTCCATGAAGTCGTCCTGCTGGAGGAACACGCGGGTGCCCTCCAGTTGCGGGTAGTACATGCCCTCTGCCACGGCCTGCCAATGGGGGCGCTCGGTAGATTCGTCAAAGGACCAACGGGCGTTCTGCTCTGCCAGGGCTTCCGGAGCGTTCGCCTTCATCCAGTCCAGCGCCTCGCCGGCGTACCGGAGGCACCAGGCTGCGAGGCGGTTTGTGTACCAGTTGTTGTTGACGTTGTTCTCGTACTCGTTGGGACCGGTGACGCCGAGCATGACCCAGGCCTGCTTGGCTTCGGACCAATTGACGCGCTGGGCCCAGAACCGGGCCACGCCGAGCACGACCTCCCATCCGCCTTCGGCCATGTAGGCCGCATCTCCGCTCTGGCGGATGTAGTTGTGGATGGCGTAGACCATGGCGCCGTTGCGGTGGATCTCCTCGAAGGTGATTTCCCACTCGTTGTGGCACTCCTCACCGTTCATGGTGACCATCGGGTAGAGTGCCGCTCCTCTAGTGAACCCGAGCTTCTCGGCGTTCTCGATGGCGCGCTCAAGGTGGTTGCGGCGGTAGACGAGCAGCTGGCGGGAAACCGAGGCGGGATGGGTGCCGAGGAAGAACGGCAGGCAGTAGGCCTCCGTGTCCCAATAGCTCGCCCCGCCGTACTTCTCTCCCGTGAACCCCTTGGGACCGACGTTGAGCCGGGGGTCGTCCCCGGTGTAGGTCTGGTTCAGGTGGAAGATGTTGAACCGGATGGCCTGCTGTGCTGCGTCGTCGCCTTCGATGACGATGTCCGCCTGGTCCCAGATGCGCTCCCACGCCGTGATGTGGTCCTGCAGGGCGGCACTCCACCCCTTCTCCACGGCGGAATCCACGCGGTCCGATGCCCTTTGGAGCAGGGCCTCCTTCGGGTGGTCCATGTCGCGCAGCAGGGCGACGGTCTTGTCGATCACGATCCGGCTGCCTGCCTGAACGGTTGCCGTGTGCGTCACGGCATGCCCCATTTCGAGGGGATGACCCTGTCCGTCGAATGCCCGGGAGTCCAGCCAGCCGGCGACCCGCATGGCGTGGGCCACATGGAAACCCGTCTTGCGGGTGGACATGAGCAGCTGGCCACCGTGGTCATCACCGCCCTTTTCGTGGAAGTCCCAGAAGCGCTCTTCCCAGTTGGCGTCCTCATTGGTCACGTCCCCGTCGAGGCGCGACTCCAACGTGATTTCGCCTTCGCCGCTGAGCACGTCCACGGCATAGCGCAGGTGGGCCGTCTCCACATCCGACATGCTGCAGAAGCGTTGGGCCTTGATCGACAGGTGCAGGCCGCCCACTTCCACCTGGAAGGAACGGGTGAGCAGGCCACGGCGCATGTCGAGTTCACGGCGGAATTCCCGCGGTGCTTGTGCAGCGAGGTCGAGTTCCGTCCCGTTGGCCTTCAATCGGATGCTGGTCCAGTCGGGCGCATTGAGCACCTTGGCGAAATACTCGGGGTAACCGTTCTTCCACCAGCCCACCTTGGTCTTGTCGGGATAGTAGACCCCGCCGATGTAGCTGCCCTGCAGGTGGTCGCCGGAGTACGATTCCTCGTGGTTGGCGCGCTGGCCGAACCGGCCGTTTCCGATGCTGAAAATGGACTCCGAGCTGCGCTGACGCTCAGGGTGGAATCCCGTTTCCACCACCATCCAGGGATCGATGTCGAGGTATCTGATCATGAGAGAAAGGTTGGGTCAGGACAGCCTTTCGACCATGTCCTGCAGCGAGAAATGCTCGAATCCGCCGATGACGAATTCAGCTTGCGCCAAGGCTTCGGCGTCACCGACGCCGATGATGCGGAAGCCGCCGTTGAGGGCCGCTTCCACCCCGGACACCGCATCTTCGAAGACCACGCAGCGTCCGGGTTCCGCACCGAACGCCTCCGCCCCTTTGAGGAACACCTCCGGGTCGGGCTTGGAGAACGTGATGCTGTTGCCGTCAATGACGGTTTCGAAGCGGTCCGCAATGCCACAACGGTTGAGGATGAGTGGGGCGTTGCGGCTGCTGGATCCGAGGGCGACGTGAATGCCGGAGGCGCGCAGCGAATCAATGAACTCCACCACGCCGGGAAACAACTCGTCCGGTCCCATGGCGGAAACCAGGTCGAGGTACCACGCATTCTTCCGGTCCATCAGACGCACCTTGGTGTCGTTGTCGAGGTCAAGTCCACCCTTCGACAGGATGTACTCCAGCGAACCGACCCTGCTGACGCCCTTGAGCTGCTCGTTGTCCTCCACAGTGAAGGGCACCCCCAACTCCTCGGCCAGGCGTTGCCAACCGATGAAGTGGTACTTGGCGGTGTCCACGATGACACCGTCGAGGTCGAAGAGGCAAGCTTGGGGGGAGAATGCCATGGGCGCTGGAATCAGACCTGCAATTTGGGCAGGATATGATGAAGGTGGTATGAGGCCAGTCCGTCGATGGGCTTCTTGATGATGGCCCCCACCTCGATGCCGTCCTTGGCGCACTCGGCGCGCAGCTCCTCCTGGAAATGGTAGGCCACGCTGCCGATGAAGTGGACCGGTTGGTCCTTCCAGCCATCAAAGCACTTCACGTGCACATCGATGAAGGCCCGAAAACCCGCTGCGAGCCATGCCTGGAACAGCGGCTGTTGCTTGTGCTTGCCGATGAAGGTCATGAAGCTCGCCAGAAAGACGTTGGGGTCCGGCTCGAGGTACACCCGGTCGATGATGTCGTCCTTGCTCAAGTTGTAGGTGGCGTCGAAATCCGCCTCGACCTCTGCGGGCAGGTGGCGGTAGAGCCTGGCGGCGAGCAACTTCTTTCCATGCCAGCTTCCGCTGGCTTCGTCTCCGAGGATGTAGGCCAGTGCCGGCACCTCTTCCGTGACCTCCTCGCCGTCGAATTGGCAGCTGTTCGAACCCGTGCCGATGATGCACGTGATGCCCGGCCGGCCGTCGTAGGTGCTGTAGGCCGCACCGACCAAATCGTGATCCACTGTGACATCCGCACTTCCGAAGACCCGCTGCAGGCCCTCCCGGATAATGGCGCACAACGGTTCCGTGCTGCTTCCGGCCCCGTAGAAGAAGACGTGGGTCACATCCCCCCGGATGGACTGGACGTCCGCATGTGCATTCATCACCTCCTCCACCTTGTCGGCAGAGTGGAAATAGGGGTTGAATCCCATGGTGTGGAACTCCAACAGCTCCTTTCCCGAGGCGTCGAGGAGCTGCCAGTCACACTTGGTGGACCCACTATCGGCGATGAGCACCAACATGGATCAGCCGATGCGTTGTACGAGGTCAGCCACGCGGCTGGAGTACCCCATTTCGTTGTCGTACCAACCGAAGACCTTGACCATGTTGCCCATGGCGCTGGTCATGCCGGCGTCGAAAATGTTGCTGTGCGTGTTGCCGACGATGTCCACGCTCACGATGGGATCCTCGGTGTACTCGAGGATGCCTTTCATCGGACCGTCAGCTGCTGCCTTCATGGCGGCATTGACCTCAGCGGCCGTGACGTCACGGCTCAATTCAACGACAAGGTCCGTCAGGGAGCCGGTCGGCGTGGGCACGCGAACGGCATGTCCATCAAGCTTGCCTTTGAGTTCCGGCAACACGAGGCCAACCGCTACTGCAGCACCGGTGGTGGTCGGAATCATGCTCATGGCGGCGGCGCGGGCGCGGCGCAGGTCGCTGTGGGGGGCGTCCTGGATGCGCTGGTCGGAAGTATAGGCGTGCACCGTGGTGATGTAGCCCTTCACGAGGCCAAAGCTGTCGTTCAGCACCTTGGCCATCGGAGC
>CALKUW010000174.1 GCA_937996585.1 uncultured Flavobacteriales bacterium | reverse complement strand
GTGCACCCAGAGCATCTACCAGCAGGGAAAGCGCACCATCCGCTGGGATAAGCGGAAGAAGGCCTACAAGGTCACAAGCCGCATCCGCATCTTTGAAGACGCCCAGAGCCTGTGCCGCACCAAGCTCACGGTCATCTACCGAAACGCCAACACCAAGGTCTCGCTCCCTCAGAAGTCAGGCTCGACCCTTGGCTACAGGAAGCTGCGCGGGAAGAACTTCGACGCCCCTGTGATCTCCTGGCCCACCCGTAAGGAGATGCGCTTTACCACCGGCGACAGCACCGGTGAGAACCGCAAGAACGCACGCCTTGTGATGGTGAGCTACCTCAAGAAGAGCAAAGCGGTGCCGAAGAACCTCACGAACATCGAGCTTGTGATCGTCAGAAGGATTCCGAGGAACCCCGCCGCTGCGGCCTCAACGGCCAATCCGCTCTTTGCGCAGAAGAAGTCCTTCCGCTCCGCCAAGGGGTGGGCCACCGTTGGCTAGCGACAGTGACGATCAGGGCGAGAAGGCGAGGGGTCATGTGGGGAGGTTAGTTCGAGGGTGCGTGCGGCCCCGGCGGCCCGCTTCAGCGCGTAGAGCGGTGCCCGGTGGCGGTGGTACGGCCCTCGTGTCCTGTGGTCGGCGAATAGCGGCCCCCCTCTAACCCGCCGCTCGCCCTCCGATGAGCGATGAGAACCGCGGCGAGCCTCGGCCGGGTATATCTCGCTCACCGGTTGCCGTCTTTGGCTCGTGCACCTTCACGATGCCGTCATCGGGGCCGACCATTGCGCCGTCTCGTCCCCACCCAGGCCCAGCGCTTCCGACACCCGCATCCCGATCACGTCGAGCAGGCCGAGCAGGGGCGCAATGAGGGACCGGCGGTTCGTCGCGTCCTCCATGTCGGCGACAGCGTGTACGGCCGCACGTTCCTCGGGGCCACAGACGCGCTGGCGGGGTTTCGTGGGCGGCGGCACCACTTCGGCCGGGGGACCAACTCCACCCCTCCGGGTGCTGCTTTGGGTGGGCTTACGGCGCAACCTCTTGATGCCACACGACACCGAGAGGAAGCATCCCATGCGCCGTTACCGAACAACCGTATGCCTCGCCACCGCCTTAACCCTGGGGCTGGCAGGAGCCGCCAGCGCCGCCCCTGGTGATCCAGATACACGCTTCAACACAAATCTCAGCGCGGCCAACCCATTCGTTAATCAGAATGCCACCAATGCCACCGCTACCGCAGTCCAGCCTGATGGAAGCGTGATCGTGATTGGCCATAAGGATCTGGGGCCCGGGAAGGGCGTCTCCCGATACCTCCCCGATGGTGTCCCCGACGTGTCGTTCAACATCCGCACCCAGGCCCTCGGCCTTAACAGCACTACGTGGACCGTGGCGGTGCAGCCCGATGGAAAGATCCTCGTTGGCGGTCAATTCGGTTTCCCCGCCGCTGGAATCATCCGGCTGAACCCTGATGGGTCGATCGATCAGGATTTCCGGGTAAACACGGCGGGCCTGATCGACGGCGGGGTGTGGCACATCCAGGCGCTGGAGAACGGCAAGATCCTGTTGGGTGGAGCCTTTGAGAATCTGAACGGGCGGCTCGGGTCGAAGTACTTCGCGCGCCTGAATGCGGATGGCACTGCCGACGCGGGCTTCAACGCCACTGTCAATACCTCTGTGAACCTCGAAGACTGGGTGCAGGAGATCGCGGTGCAGCCCGACGGCAAGATCCTGCTCGGTGGCTTCTTCCAGAATGTCCTTCCGCCGGGATCAGCCGCTCCCGTCTCGTCGTACCTGATCCGGCTGAATGCCTCAGGGACCGTCGATACCGCCTTCTCCCGGCGAGTTGGGCAGGCGCTCAATAACGACGTTGAGTCGGTATCGCTGCAACCGGACGGGCGGGTCCTTGTCGCAGGCCACTTCTCCGCGCCGAGCCCGATGCTGGCGCGCTTCAACTCCAATGGTGCCCCTGACACCGCGTTCAACAACGCACTCCGCCCCCACATGATCGCCAACCAGGAGGGCCACAGCGTCGAGGCCCTGCCAAACAGGATCGTGCTCGGCGGGGACTTCCGGCCAGGCGAGGCGCCAACCCCGTACGTCACGGCATTCACGTATGCCGGTCAACCAGATGCTGCCTACAACGCTGCAATCGCGCGTCAGCCACTTAACGGCGAAGTCCAGTGGATCACCAAGCAGAGTGATGGCAAGACCCTTCTCAGTGGTGACTTCACTGCGCCATCCCGGTACGTCGCGCGTCTTGAAGGCGACCCTCCTCCCGCAGTCTCTGCCCCTACCTCCACACCGCCACCAGGCCCGACAGCCACCCCGGCAGCCCCCGCAGCCCCTGTAGCCACCCCTGCAGCCACCCCCGCCCCTTTGTGCACCCAGAGCATCTACCAGCAGGGAAAGCGCACCATCCGCTGGGATAAGCGGAAGAAGGCCTACAAGGTCACAAGCCGCATCCGCATCTTTGAAGACGCCCAGAGCCTGTGCCGCACCAAGCTCACGGTCATCTACCG